>DATIRG010000561.1:0-4531 GCA_035470005.1 Lutibacter sp.
GAAGGTTACAGTAAATTACAGGATGAAGACGGAAATCAGAAATTTGGCGGAAGCTTGGTTTTTGAACCCATCAAAGGATTGACCACAAAAATTTATATGGACAGCCAAGCAGTTGCCGATTCAAAGGCAATTAGCACTTTGGCATTGTTCGCCGGCTATAAAGCAACTGATTGGCGATTGGGCGCGGAATACAACAAA
Organism: Lutibacter sp.; assembly: GCA_035470005.1. GTDB lineage: Bacteria > Bacteroidota > Bacteroidia > Flavobacteriales > Flavobacteriaceae > Lutibacter. The sequence goes on from DATIRG010000561.1 coordinate 199, forward strand.
CTAAACAACGGCAAAAAATATTCGAGTTCGGCTGTTGACCATGAACTGGATGGTTTATCGTTTTACGGAACCTACGTTATCAGCAAAAAGTTTGAGGTTTTTGGCAGATATGATCAACTAAGCTCAAACACTTTAACTGGTGGATTGCATGATTGGAATATTATCAATGATGGCAGCCAAGTGATCGCAGGGCTTCAATATGCACCTGTAAAAGGTCTTAAATTCTCTTTGAATTACCAAAATTTTAATTTTGACAATACTGTTTCAGACAACAAATCACTGGTGTTTTTAAATGCTGAATTTAAATTATAATTCATTTAATATAAAATAAATAATAGGATACAAATAATTTTTAGTTAACTTAAACTTAACAATCAACTCAGTTCTTTGCAGAACAAATTAAAAACGACAAAAATGAAAAAATTAGTAATTATGATGTCCTTAGCTCTAGTAATTGGAGCTTGCGGAAACAAAAAAGAACAAAAAGACGGTGCTACTGAAGCCGTAAAATTGACAGGAAACATCAGCATCGATGGTTCAAGCACTGTTTTCCCTATAACGGAAGCTGTGGCAGAAGAATTTAGGGTTATCCAGCCAGACGTACAAGTAACCATTGGCGTTTCAGGAACCGGAGGCGGATTTCAAAAATTCTCAAGAGGAGAAACAAACATTTCAAATGCTTCTCGTCCGATAAAAGACACTGAGATAGCAGCCTGTGCAGAAAACAACGTCACTTATATAGGATTGGAAGTTGCATACGACGGTTTGGCCGTAGTGGTAAATCCAGAAAATACCTGGGTTGACAGTTTTACTGTTGAAGAATTAAAGAAAATTTGGGAGCCTGCAGCCCAAGGAAAAATCATGAAATGGAACCAAATTCGTCCGGAATGGCCTAATGAAGAAATTCACTTATTTGGACCAGGAACAGCCTCAGGAACTTTCGATTATTTTACAGAAGCAATCAACGGAAAAAGCGGTACAAGCAGAGGTGATTATACCGCCAGTGAAGATGATCACGTATTGGTTCAGGGAATTGCGGGAGACAAATATGCATTAGGTTTCTTTGGATTGGCTTATTATGAAGAAAGCAAAGACAAATTATCCTTGATTGGTGTAAATAACGGAAAAGAAGTTGTGAAACCGTCTTTAGAAACGGTAAGCAATGGCACTTACAGCCCTTTATCAAGGCCGATGTTTATTTATGTAAACAGCACTTCCGTAAAACACCCAGAAGTGATTGAGTTTGTTAATTTTTATCTTGACAACGCCGGAGAATTATCGGAAGATGTTGGATACATTAAATTACCAGCAGAAATTTACGCAAAACAAAAAGAAAACTTTAAAGCTTTTGTTGAAAAAAATAAATAAACATAAGCTCAACCTAACAAAATCAGATGTATCTTACATCTGATTTTGTTTTAAATAAATTTTGATGCGTAAAATCAGAGAATTTATCATAGAAAAAACACTTTTATCGAGTGCTTTAATTACAGTTGCCGTTACTGTCGGCATTATTTTGGTGCTCGCAGTTGAGGCTTTTAGTTTTTTTCAGGAGGTTTCCATCGTAGATTTTTTTACTGATACGCAATGGACACCCTTATTTACCCAAAAACATTATGGGATTCTTCCCTTGCTTACCGGCACATTGCTCACCACATTCATTGCAATTTCTGTTGCATTGCCTATTGGCCTGTCCATAAGCATTTATTTAAGTGAATATGCCCCAAGAAGTTTTAGAAAAACAATAAAACCGTTACTGGAGCTTTTGGCGGCCGTGCCAACAGTTGTTTACGGTTTTTTCGCTTTGGTGGTAGTCACGCCATTTTTACAGCAATTTATCCCCAGTTTATCTGGCTTTAACTCACTTTCAGCAGGTATCGTAATGGGAATTATGATTATTCCTTTTGTGTCTTCATTAAGTGAAGACGCTTTATTTGCGGTGCCAAAAGCATTGCGGGAAGCCTCTTACGGGATGGGCGCAACACGGCTTCAAACAGCTTTCAAAGTTGTTGTTCCGGCAGCTTCATCGGGTATTATTGTGTCTATTATATTGGCCATTTCACGAGCCATTGGCGAAACCATGATTGTGGCGATTGCAGCAGGCCAGCAGCCAAGACTTACTTTAGACCCAACTGTACCTGTGGAAACAATTACCGCGTATATTGTTCAGGTGAGTTTGGGTGATGTGGCACACGGTTCCCTGGAATATAAAACAATTTTTGCCGCAGGGATTACCTTGTTCGCGCTTACATTTATATTGAATACGATAAGTTTCCAAATCAGAAAAAAATACCGAGAAAAGTATGACTAACGTTCAAAAAAACAGGCTAAAAGACCAGCTCTTCAAATTTTGGGGAATTGCTTGTACGCTCATCGGGTTGGTATTGCTGGTTATTTTTATAGGGGGAATATTGATTGATGGCCTCAGCAGAATTGACTGGGCTTTTATCACCGATTTGCCGTCACGAAAAGCAGAAAAAGCAGGAATATGGACACCGTTGATGGGAAGTGTCTGGATTCTGTTTTTAACAGCGATTATTTCTTTTCCAATTAGTGTTGCCGCCGGTGTTTATTTGGAAGAATATGCCAAAAAAAACAGACTTTCCACAATGCTGGAAATTAACATTTCAAACCTGGCGGGAGTTCCGTCTATTATATACGGATTGTTGGGATTGGAAGTATTTGTAAGAATCATGAATTTAGGTGCCAGTGTATTGGCAGGTGCATTAACCTTGTCACTTTTAATTCTACCAATTATTATCGTGGCAACCAGAGAAGCCATTAAAGCAGTTCCAAATTCAATAAGAGACGCGTCTTACGCATTGGGTGCCTCTAAGTGGCAAACAATACGCAATCAGGTATTGCCGGCATCAAGCGGCGGTATTTTAACCGGCGTTATTTTGGCGCTCTCGAGAGCCATTGGCGAAGCCGCTCCGTTAATTATTGTTGGCGCTTTGGCTTATGTTCCTTTTGCGCCGCAAGGTCCGCTCGATCAATTTTCAGTGTTGCCGATTCAAATTTTTAACTGGATTTCCAGACCGCAACAAGGCTTTATTGACAATGCGGCCGCTGCAATTATTATTTTATTATTAATTACCTTTATCATGAATGGAATCGCGGTTTATTTCAGAAATAAATGGCAAAAAAAATTACAGTAATACAATGAGTGATATGATGTCAGAAAAAACTGAGGACGCTAAAACAGAAGCGCCAATTGCTGAAAAATACAAATTGCAAACCAAAGATGTCAATGTTTTTTATGGCGATTTTCAGGCCATTAAAGATGTTACCATGAACATTAAACCAAAAAGCATCACTGCTTTTATTGGACCATCCGGTTGCGGTAAATCTACTTTTTTACGTTTATTCAATAGAATGAACGATTATATCGAAGATTTTAAAATGGAAGGAAAAATTAAAATTGACGATAAAAATATCTACAAAGACAAAATACAGCTTGAGCAATTAAGGAAAGAAGTTGGTATGGTTTTTCAAAAACCAAATCCTTTTCCGAAATCAATTTTTGAAAACGTGGCATACGGATTAAAAATTCAGGGCATCAAAGACAAAAAATTGATTGCTGACCGTGTGGAAAAAGCATTGGTGCAGGCAGATTTGTGGAATGAAGTTAAAGACAATTTAAGCAAATCAGCGTTAACCCTTTCGGGCGGACAACAACAACGTTTGTGCATTGCCAGAACCTTGGCGGTTGAACCTTCCATTATTTTAATGGATGAGCCAACCTCTGCGCTCGACCCAATTTCAACAGCAAAAATCGAGGAATTAATCCATCATTTAAAACAATATTATACCATTATTATTGTTACCCATAATATGCAGCAGGCCGCCAGAATTAGCGATTACACCGCATTTTTTTATATGGGAGAATTGATTGAGTTTGATAAAACAAAAAAAATATTTACAAATCCGGAAAAAAAGAGAACAGAAAATTATATTACAGGCAGGTTCGGTTAAAAAATAAAAAGTTATGATAAATATTGAAGAACAAAGAAATGCGTTAAGTAAAACTGGCGAAGAAATGATGAATTTGGTTCACAAACAAGTACAACTTGCTTATGAAGCATTTACTTCTTTTGACACAGATTTGGCGGAAGAAGTTATTTTAAAGGAAAAAAGGGTCAATTCGCTCGACATAAGAATAGAAAAGGATGCTGATCAATTTATTGCGTTGAATTGCCCTGTTGCAATCGATTTAAGATTTGCGCTGGCCCTGCTTAAAATTAATTATAATTTGGAGCGCATCGGCGACCAAGCGTTCGACATTGCAAACCATACGGTAGATTTAAACCAAAAACTAGTTCCGGAGCTTGTT
>DATIRG010000562.1:0-1796 GCA_035470005.1 Lutibacter sp.
AAGCCAACAAACTTTTTGAGTTGGATGAAGAAACCTACAATGGTTTAATGCGTTTTTCCAGAAAAATTGCCATTGCATTGGAAAAAACAATTCCGTGCAAACGCGTTGGAATGGCCGTTATCGGATTGGAAGTTCCTCACGTTCATGTGCATTTAATTCCTTTAGAAGCAATGCAGGATATTCAATTTATGAATAAAGTAATTTTGTCGCCATCGGAATTTGAAGCGATTGCCAAAGCAATTTCAGCCAATTTGTAACATTATTTTTTCAAGGTAATCGCAAAAGTGGTTCCTTTACCCAATTCCGATTTTAAAACGGCGATTTTGCCGTTGTGGTAATCTTCAATAATTCGTTTTGCGAGTGACAATCCCAATCCCCAGCCGCGTTTTTTAGTGGTAAAACCTGGCGTAAAAATTTCGTGCTGCAAATGTTTTGGAATTCCTTTGCCGGTGTCAGCAATAGTAATGGTCACATTTTTATCGTTTTCAGTAATTTTAAGTGTAATTTTCCCTTTTCCTTCCATAGCATCTATGGCGTTTTTTACCAAATTTTCGATCACCCAGCTAAATAATTGCAGATTTATTTTTGCAGAAATTTCATTTTTTGAGGATTCAAATTTAAAAACAACCTGTTTAGAACTTCTTAGTTTCAGATAGTCAAACGAAGCGCTGGTTGCTTCCACCACATTTTGTTCTTTTAATTCGGGAATAGAGCCGATTTTTGAAAATCGTTCCGCAATTGTGTTTAATCTCACAACATCATTTTCAATTTCTTTTATGGTATTTTCGTTGGTGTTTTCAAGGCGTAAAATTTCAATCCAACCCAATAGTGATGACAACGGCGTACCAATTTGATGGGCAGTTTCTTTAGCCATTCCTGTCCAAAGTTTGTTTTGCTCCGCTACTTTATTCGATTTAAAAAACAGGTAAATAACACTGGCAAATAAAAATAAAATAAGAATTAGAGCAACAGGATAATATTTTAATTTGGTTAATAAATCCGAATTTCGGTAGTAAATGTATTGCTTTAAATCTTCGCCTTTGTAGCTTATTGTTATGGGTTTGTTTTGGCTTTTCATCAAAAAAAGCTGTTTTTCCAAATAATTTTTCTTTTTTACTTTAACGGAATCTAAATTTGCCCATTCGGTGATGCTGTCTTTTTCATTGGTAATAATCATTGGAATATTGTGGTTGTTCACAATAATTTTATCTTCCAGCGAAATATCCGTATTTAAACTGGCGCTGCTGAATCGTTCATAAGCCTTCGCCAAAATTTCCATTTTGGAGCCTTCTTCATGTTTAAATTTTTGAAAAAAATCATAGGTAATCCAAAGAATGAGGGCAACAATGATAAATGAAGACAAAATTACTGTCCAACGGATTATCTGCGTATTCTTTTGTGAAGCCATATTCAAATATAAAGTATAAGTTCCTATAACTTAAAAATAAAATCTATATTATTTTAACCTTGAAATATTTATATTTGTTAAAAATCAAAAAATGCTAAGCATAGATCCAAAAGATATATCAACAGTAAAGTTACAGGAATATTTACAAAGCGCCATTGCGCCGCGTCCTATCGCTTTTGCAAGCACGCTTGACGCGCAGGGAAACCCAAATTTATCGCCATTTAGTTTTTTTAATGTTTTTAGTGCAAATCCGCCCATTTTAATTTTTTCACCGGCACGCCGTGTGCGGGATAACACTACAAAACACACATTGGAAAATGCCAAAGCGACAAAAGAAGTGGTGATTAATGTGGTAAATTATGATATTGTTCATCAAATGTCGTTGGCG
>DATIRG010000563.1:0-1547 GCA_035470005.1 Lutibacter sp.
AAATTAACGGCGTACAATTCAGGCGCGTGGTTCATATCTCGTCTGCTCACCACAATCGTTTGTTTAGACTGGCCCACAATGCTGTGAACATCAAATTGTCCGTTGGTAATTTGTTTCAGCGAACTGCTTTTCTTTCCCGCAACAGGAATTCCGATTTCAAACAATTGCACTGTTCCCAAAACCGGTGCCACAAAATAAATTTTATCACCCTTGTCTTGCCAAACAAAGCTGTCAACGGTTCCGTCCCAGTTTGCGGTTAAATTGATGTAATCACCATTTACACTGACAATAATGTCTTTTTTATCCGATTCATAACCATCTCTTTTCATTTGCAGCCAGGCCAAATGCCCTTTGGAAGAAAATGCTGGATCGGTGTCGTAACCTTTATTTTCGGAAGTTAAATTTGTGGTGGTTTTTGTTTCCAGATTGTATTGGTAAATATCGGTATTGGTGCTGGCGGCATATGCTGCACCGCTTAATTTTTTTGAAACGTATAAAATATTTTTGCTGTCTGGACTCCACAAATAATCTTCCGATCCGCCAAATGGTTTTTGAGGACTGTCGAAAGGTTCTGCGGCCATAATATCGATTGGTTCGGCATCATTTTCTGAAGTAGATTTATACATAATATGGCTGTACGCACCATCTTCCCAAGTATCCCAATGACGATAATTGAGTTCGTCATAAATCTGCACGTTTGAATCGGTCGCATCCGGATAAAAATCCAGTCCTGTCACGTTTTTTAGTTTTACTTCGGCAGTTAAAATTTTGTATTTGCCATCGGGCGAAACACTGTTGTCGGCAATAAGCGCGCTGTAATCGGTAATTACCTGGCTGTTTCCGCCGGCAATTGGCATTTGATACGTTGTTGTTACTGAGCTGTTTTTTTCGAGCGCGTATTTTGAAATGCTGTAGATAAGGCTGTTGCCGTCTTTGGTCAATCCTTTTCCTGAAACTTTGTTAAGCTGAAGCAGTTTTTCGGGAGTCATTACCTCTTGGGCAGACATTGCGATAAACGCAAATGATAATAAAAAAGAGATTACTGTTTTAAGCATAATTTCTATTGTTTTGGTTTTATATACTAATTCACAAATTTATTGATTTTAATTTTAATTTCTGTGGATGAATTTGCAATTATTGGCAGTATTTTACAGGAAATAATGATTATAAATAGCAATTTGATTTGCGTTAGCGATAGCAGTGGCATACTTTTTTGAAATGCAATGAAAAAAAGATAGAACGGATAGCGCGGCCTGAAAGGAAACGTCCAAAAAAGTTAAAAGTTTCAGGTTTCTAGTTTCAGGTTTTTTACGTGGTACTTGTTAGCAAACACTTAAAAAACCTCTTTGATCAAGTACATATAAACCGGATAATGGTCGCTGTAGCCACCAGTGAAACCGCCGTTTCCAAAACTTCTGAAAGGATAGCCTTTGTATTTTCCGGTTTGTGTGGTTAAATATTGCGGCTTAAATATAGCCGTTTTGTACATTTTGTAGGAAGAAAAATCGTTTGTGGTGGTTAACAGCGGTGAGGTAAACATAATTTGG
>DATIRG010000564.1:0-2396 GCA_035470005.1 Lutibacter sp.
TATTGTGGCTTCCTTCGGAAAAACATTTCACAATACCGGATGGAAAGTGGGTTACTGCGTTGCGCCATTCTATTTAACAGAAGAATTTAGAAAAGTGCATCAATTTAATGTGTTTAGCGTAAATCATCCTACGCAGGTTGCACTGGCTGAATATTTAAAAAATCCCAAACATTATTTGGAGTTGGGCGGTTTTTATCAGCAAAAAAGAGATTTGTTTTTAAGTCTGCTGAAAGATTCCCGTTTCAATTACAAACCTTCAAAAGGAACCTATTTCCAATTGTTGAACTTCTCAAAAATAACAGCGGAAAGCGATGTTGATTTTGCCATCAAATTGACCAAAGAAAAGAAAATTGCTTCCATACCAATTTCGGTATTCAATGAAGCCGGTTTAGACACCAAAGTACTGCGTTTTTGCTTTGCAAAAACAGATGAAACCTTAAAAAAAGCAGCAGAAATATTATGCAACATTTAAAAATAGCGATTTTACAAGCCGATTTGGTTTGGCAAAATTCAGCAGAGAATCTGAAAAACTTTTCAGAAAAGATATATCAAATAAACGAACCAGTCGATTTGATTGTTTTGCCTGAAATGTTTACAACCGGATTTAGCATGCATCCTCAAAAAATTGGGGACACCATGCACGGTGAAACGGTTGCCTGGATGCGAAAAACAGCTTCCGAAAAAAATGCTGCCATCGCCGGAAGCGTCATTATTTTTGAAAACAACAATTTTTATAACCGATTTCTGTTTGTGCATCCTTCGGGAGAAATCAATTTTTACAACAAGCGGCATTTGTTTACCCTGGCCGGAGAAGATAAAGTGTATGTCGCCGGAAAGGAAAAGTTGATTGTGGAGTACAAAGGCTGGAAAATTTGTCCGCTCGTTTGTTATGATTTGCGTTTTCCGGTTTGGGCCAGAAATGCCGAAGACTATGATTTGCTAATTTATGTTGCCAATTGGCCAAAAATAAGAATTGCGGCCTGGGACACTTTGTTAAAAGCGCGTGCCATCGAAAATATGTGTTACACCATTGGCGTGAACCGCGTTGGTGTTGATGCCAATAATTATGAATACAACGGCCATTCAGCGGCATTCAACTGTTTGGGTGAGCAAGTTGCCGAAACGACAGAAAACAAAGAAGAAACAGTTGTTTTTACCCTGGATAAAAATCATAGTTCTGAAATAAGAAACAAGCTTGGTTTTTTAAACGACAGAGATACTTTTGAAATTAAAAGTTAATAAGTTGAGACCCTGAATTCATTTCAGGGTCTCAACTTATATGGAGAGATGCTGAAATGAATTCAGCATGACGTTTATGTATTAAGTCAAAGGATTTAGCCATTTAAACGGATATTTTGTATCGGGAACCACAATACGTTCTGTGATACGATACATACGTTCAGGCAGTTTCAACAAATATTCCCTTGCTTTTTCGGCTTCATCCGTCAATCCGGTAATTTTGTCTATGGCCCAAGTTTCATTCAGTTTTTTAATAATATCCACATAATCGAAACCTGTATAAACGCCTGCGCGTTGCGCCACAGTTGAAAATTGGCTGAAGAGTGTCCCTTTTTCTTCAAAAGAATGTCGTAAGTGATAAGCGGGCATCACAATTTTATGTTTCATCATATATTGAAAAGCCAGCATCATTTCACTTGGATCATATGTAAAAATTTGTTTTACAAATTCGGTATAGGCCAAATGGTGACGCATTTCATCGCCGGCAATAATTTTAGACATTTTTGCCAATAAAGTATGTCCGTTTTTACGTGCAATTTTCGCCACATTGTTATGGGAAATGTAAGTGGCCAATTCCTGAAAACTGGTATAAACAAAATTTTTGTAAGGATCGCGGCCGGTGCCAATATCCATACCATCGGCGATTAAATGTTGGGTGGTAATTTCAACTTCGCGCATATTTACCCTGCCCGATAAGTAGATGTATTTATTCAAAACATCGCCGTGTCTGTTTTCTTCGCTGGTCCAAATGCGTATCCATTTTGCCCAGCCGTTATCGCCGCCATTGTTACTGCGTTGAGAAATACCGTCAATGTCAAGCAACCAGGATTCGTAGGTTGGCAATGCTTCTTCGGTAATGGTGTCGCCCACCAAAACGGTCCAAAAATCATCATCCAATTCTTTGGAAATTTCTCTGATTTCTTTAATTTCTTCAATAAACTTATCGCTTTGGGAATTTGGAAGAAAATCAGTTGGCTGCCAAATTTTTTCTGGAACTATCAAAAATTTTTCAACAAAAGTGTCGATGCTTTTTTCAAGGGTTAGCATGACTTCTAACCTGATATTTTGTAATGACATATTTTATAATTTAGTAGTAGTTGGCTAAATTACAGCATTTTTAATGGTATTTTCTACCTTTTCAAAAAGTTTAACAAATT
>DATIRG010000565.1:0-6567 GCA_035470005.1 Lutibacter sp.
ACACGGGCACATTCTTTGAACAAAAGTGATAAAAATAGTTTTGTGTCGTCATTCTGAACTTGTTTCAGAATTTGTTCTTCATTTACGCCAATTTTATTTAGATGTGTTAATTCCGTTTCAAACGAAACCTTTGCAACAGAACAAATGGTTTTATAAATCCCGAACAACTTTTGTGCAATCTGTTTTTGTTTTTTCGCATTTTGGTTGTAAGCCCTGTTATTTTCGGTGATTTCCGACAAATAACGTACCCTGTTTGGTGGAATAATATATTGTTTTTCGCTTATTTTATCACCAACTTCAAAAGTGCTTTTAAAATGCGTGCCTGTTTTTTCGTTAATTTTTTTGATAAGAACCTGATACAATTCATTGGTTCCAGGGTCGTTAAACTGAGAAGCGATGGAGCCGTAAACTGGCATAGAATCAACAGTGTTTTCCCACAAATTATGATTGCGCTGGTATTGTTTTTTCACGTCGCGCAAGGCATCCAAAGCACCGCGTTTGTCGAATTTATTGAGCGCAATAACATCGGCAAAATCAATCATATCAATTTTTTCCAATTGCGTTGCAGCACCGTATTCTGGCGTCATCACATACAAAGAAACATCTGAATGGTCTAAAATTTCGGTATCGCTTTGTCCAATTCCCGAAGTTTCCAGAATCACCATATCAAAATTGGCAACTTTTAAGATATCAACAGCAATGCTCACGTGTTTTGACAAGGCCAAATTGGATTGGCGCGTGGCCAGTGAACGCATATAAACACGATTGTTTTTGATGGAGTTCATTCTGATCCTATCACCCAACAAAGCGCCGCCCGTTTTTCTTTTTGAAGGGTCAACCGAAACAATGGCGATTGTTTTTTCGGGAAAATCTATTAAATATCTTCTCACCAATTCATCAACCATCGACGATTTTCCTGATCCGCCGGTTCCTGTAATTCCCAATACCGGTGTTTCTGATTTTTTTGACGCAGTTTTAACTTCATTGATAAAATCGGGATGTTTTTCAGAGAAATTTTCAGCGGCAGAAATGGCTTTTGCCAATTGCATCGGATTTTTCCCGGCCAAATCGGCAACTGTAAAATCAACAATTTCTCCAGTTGGAAAATCGCAAAGTGAAATCATATCATTAATCATTCCCTGCAAACCCATGCTTCTGCCGTCATCAGGGGAATAAATTTTTGAAATGCCATAATTTTCCAATTCCTTCACTTCTTCAGGAAGAATTACACCGCCGCCTCCGCCAAATATTTTAATTTGTGGTGCGCCTTTTTCCTGAAGCAGATCGTACATATATTTAAAATATTCTATATGTCCGCCTTGGTAGGAAGTCATCGCAATCGCGTTGGCATCTTCCTCAATGGCACAATTTACCACTTCTTCAACACTTCTGTCGTGCCCCAGGTGAATCACTTCAACTCCGGTGGCCTGAATAATTCTTCGCATAATATTGATGGCGGCATCGTGACCGTCAAAAAGACTTGCGGCAGTAACTATTCTAACTTTATTTTTTGGTTTATAAGGTGTAATTGGTTCCATTTTATCTTTAATTGTATGCCGCAATTTACAAAAATTAATAAGTTTTATTTAATCGGTGGTTTTTGAGGTTTTATTTGTAAAATGTTTCTGTTGATTAAAATCAAACGGAAAGTCAAAAAAGCAGCGCAAAGCACAAAGAATATTTAAAATAGTTACAAACTTTTTAAAAAAGCGAAGAATTTTCTTGATTTTAAATAATTTAAATCCTGCTCATTTTTATAGGCTTCTTTTTCAAAACTGATGTTTTTGTAGGCGAATTCATGGTTTTTATATTGATACATCCTGATGCAATATTCTATAAAATACCAGATAAAAAAGAAAATCCAAAGCAATTCAATTTGTTGTTTTAAATGAATTTTTTCGTGGTTTAAAAACAAGGGGTCATTGATGCTTTTCTTATTTCGTAAGAAGATAAAAGGGAAAACCGTTAATCCGGAATAGTTCTTCGGAATGAGATATTTAAAAACAACAATCATATCAAATGCAATGTTCAAAAATTAAACCAACTTATATAAGATTTATGAATTACGTGGATAAATGATAAAAAATGGTATGGCATAATCTCAAAATTGAAATGCCATACCATTTGTTTTAAATTATATTTTTATATTGTTCTAAATCAATTATTTAATTTTTTGTTTTAATAGGATAAGGCGGCGTTTCCATCTTTTTAGGAGGATTGGCTTTCAACTGTTCCAAAACAACTTGGATCGCTTTTTCCAATTGCGGATCTTTTCCCTTAATTACTTCCGCAGGCCATTGTTCAACTTCAATATCCGGTGCAACTCCTTCATTTTCTATACCAAATCCTTTTTCATCATAGAAAGCCAAGTTTGGTGAAGTGACAATTCCGCCATCAATAAACTCCGGATAACCTAAAATACCTACCAATCCACCCCACGTGGTTTTACCGATAATGGTGCCCAAATTATTTTTTCTGAACAAATAAGGAAAGTAATCACCTCCGGATCCGGCAGTTTCATCGATAAGCAAAACTTTTGGACCTTGTATGGATGCGTTTGGCGCTTTCTGGTCTTTTCCGTAACGATAGCTCCAGTACGATTGCAGCGGACGTTTTAAAATATCGATATAATAATCTGCCAACTGGCCGCCGCCATTGAAGCGTTCGTCAATAATGATTGCAGGTTTATTTGCTTGCGGAAAGAAATAGCGCTTGAAATATTCATGACCTTGGGTGGTTGTATTTGGCACATAAACATAAGCGACTTGTCCATTGGTGGCTTCATTCACTTTTTTGATATTGCCTTCAACCCAATCCCTGTTGCGCAAAGTCATTTCTGATGCTATCGGCGTAACGGTAATTTTCCTTGTATTGGTCATAGTTGGATTAGAAGAAACCGTTAGCACGGTTAACTTATCGGCAGTATTTTCAAAAAAGCTAAAGAAATTATCATTTGCCGTAACGGATTTGCCATTCACTTCCAAAATGTAATCACCGACTTTAATATCTACACCAGGTTCAGTAAGCGGCGAACGCAATTCAGGAGTCCAGTTCAGTCCTCCATAGACTTTTTTGATGCGGTAGCGGGTATTCAAAACTGCATAATCTGCACCCAAAAGTCCGCCCACAATATTTTTAGCTTTTTTCATGCTGTCGCCTGTACTTGAAAAACGGTGATGTCCAACCGACAACTCGCTAAACATCCACTCCATAACCATGTAAAGATCACCTTTGCTGGATAAGTGAGGGAGAAAAGCTGCATATTTTATTTTCATAGCGTTCCAATCTGCACCGTGCATGCCAGGATCATAGAAATAATCTCGGTTAAGACGCCAAGCTTCATCAAAAATATTGGACCATTCTGCAAGAGGTTCAATTTTTACTTGTACGGCTCCGGTATTCACAATTGCATCATCTTCCGGTTTTTTTCCGGTATCGGCAATTCCCCATTTATCTTTGATTTGGTAAAGGGTTTTGGTTCCTTTTGCAGCGATTATATAATCATCTGCAGTCATAATGGCCTCACCTTTTCTTTTCTTTAATTCATATTTATGAAGCGTTGTTTTATCATCATTTGAAGCTTGCGCTAAATAATACAATTCTCCTTCTTTCGGTACTTGAAGGTTTCTGTAATTGCCTGAAGGAATTGGAATGGAAACAATTCTGTTTGTGATACCTTCCCAATCAATGCTTAGCGGAGGAATATTTGTATCTTCCTTTTTTTCATCCTTTTTATCTGCTTTTTTATCTTCTTCTTTGCTCTTATCAGCAGTTTCTTCTGTATCATTTTCCTTGGCAAAAGGCGATACCGTATTTTTTTGAAGTGTAATCAAATATATGGAATTACTCGCTGCCATATCCTGATTGGATAAATCAAACCAGTTAACTACAGGTCCGGCATCAGTAGAAGCAAATAAATATAAATACTTGCCGCTTGGGTCAAAAACAGGATTGCTGACATTTGATAAACCATCTGAAACCGGATATGATTTATTTTCGGCTATCGAATATAAGTAAGCCTGTTCAAAATTAGTTTCTGTGATGATGGTGTAAGCTATCCAGCCAGAATCTGCAGACCAACTGCCAAAAAGTTCACGGAATGCACCTGGCAGATAAACAGCATCGGTAGCAATCTTGGTAGATTTTCCACTGGCAATATCAACCAAATAAAAATTTCGGCCATTGTCTACAAAACATATTTTTTTGTTGTTTGGCGACCAATGAATGTTCGCATAAAATCCGGTGCCGTTTAAAGCTATTATTTTCGAAGTGCTTTCTCCGCTTGCGTTTTTTATATGCAGCGCATATTCACCATTTTCATCAGAAAAATAGGCAATTTGTTTGCCATCGGGTGACCAGGAAGGATATTTTTCATGTGTTCCCGGTGTATTTGTGATGTTTAACGGATCGCCTTTTTTAGCAGGAATCGTGATGATTTCTCCTCTAAAATCTACCACCATGCGAGCGCCGGAAGGAGAAATGTTTGCGCTGCGGATATAATTATTTCCGGTTACAAATCTGGATCTGTGTTCCAATAAATCGGTTGCGATGCCAACTTTGATTCTTGAGGTATTTTCGCTGGCAACATTAAAAAGATGAAGATAACCAGCCTGTTCAAAAATAATTTCACCATCGGAAGCCGAAATTTTTATAATCGGAAAATCTTTAAAATCGGTCAGTTGTTTGACTTCTTTTTTGTCTTGCGTATAACTAAAAAGGTTAAATTCTCCATTTCTGTCGCTTATGAAATAGACAGTTTTACCAATCCAAACTGGTTGGGTATCGTTGCTGCCGCCCTTTGCTTTTGGGATTTCGGCCACGGCATGATTGCTGTTCTCGTAAATCCAAATCCTGCTCATTGTACCTCCGCGATAATGCTTCCATTGTTTAAATCTGTCGGCTATTGGCGTGTATGCAATTTGATTGCCATCCGGACTGTAAGAAGCCCAAAAAGCATTGGGAATGTCCAACGTTGTAACTTTTCCGCTGGCAATTTCAATGGTAAATAGTTGAGAATATCTGTTGGTAAAGGTATTTCGTTGAGAATTAAACAAAACTTGTTGGCCATTTGGCGTGAATCCCCGAACCAAGTCATTATAAGGATGCCAAGTAAGACGCTTAGGAACACCGCCAGAAACAGGCACAATATAAACATCGGTATTGCCATCGTATTGTGCATTGAAAGCAATCATACTGCCGTCCGGCGAAAAAATAGGATTCGATTCAACGCCATCATCCACAGTGAGTCGCCTCGGGTTGGAACCATCTTTATTGGCGATCCAAAGGTCTTCGGCATAAATAAATGCGATATTGGTTTTACTGATGGCCGGCTCGGAAAGCAAGCGGGTGTCTTTTGTGTCTATGGCCATCATTGGGCTATAAATCAACATGAATAAAAAGGACAGGCTAAAGAGCTTTAGTAAAGAGATTTTCATATGATAATGGTTATAATGATTAATGTGATACTAACAAATATAATCAATTTTATAAAACGATTTAAAAGGAGGAAATTCTAAATTTTTTTGCAGAAATATCAAAAAATACAATTTAACAAGCGTTGAACTGCATGAAAAAATCACTGATGCAATTCTCTTAAATAATTGTAAATTTGTAAAGTAAAATAGCATTAAAATGACATTTCAAAACCAGATAAAACAAGGAATTCCTTCTGAATTGCCTTCAAAAAAAACGTACGAAAAAGCAGTAAATCACGCGCCAAAACGCATGGATATTTTGTCGATTGAAGAAAAAGAGCTCGCAATCAGAAATGCGTTGCGGTATTTTGACAAAAAACACCACCCTGTTTTAGCAAAGGAATTTGCTTGGGAATTAAAAGAATACGGACGTATTTATATGTATCGTTTTCGTCCCGATTATCAGTTTTATGCGCGGCCAATCAACGAATATCCGGGAAACTCTGTTCAGGCAAAAGCCATTATGCACATGATTCAGAATAATTTGGATGAAGCCGTGGCGCAACATCCCCACGAATTGATTACGTATGGCGGCAACGGCGCTGTTTTTCAAAATTGGGCACAGTATTTATTGACCATGAAATACTTATCGGAAATGAACAACGAACAAACGTTGATTATGTATTCCGGCCATCCGATGGGTTTGTTTCCTTCCAATGAAAATGCGCCAAGAGTGGTGGTTACCAACGGAATGATGATTCCAAATTACAGCAAACAAAACGACTGGGAAAAATACAATGCATTGGGCGTAACGCAATACGGGCAAATGACCGCCGGCAGTTATATGTATATTGGTCCGCAAGGAATTGTGCACGGCACAACAATTACCGTATTAAATGCAGGTCGAAAAATTGCTAAAAATGGCGAACCATTGGCAGGAAAATTATTCCTGACTTCCGGTTTGGGAGGAATGAGCGGTGCGCAGCCAAAAGCCGGAAATATTGCCGGCTGCATTACGGTTTGTGCCGAAGTGAATCCGAAAATTACGGAAATTCGTCTGTCACAAGGTTGGATAGATGAAAAAATTACCGATTTAAATGAATTGGCAGCAAGGGTAAAAAAAGCCAAAGAAAACAAGGAAGTAGTTTCGATT
>DATIRG010000566.1:0-3717 GCA_035470005.1 Lutibacter sp.
TGCTGCGCATAGGTTGCACAATC
Organism: Lutibacter sp.; assembly: GCA_035470005.1. Lineage (GTDB taxonomy): Bacteria > Bacteroidota > Bacteroidia > Flavobacteriales > Flavobacteriaceae > Lutibacter. Next base: position 24 of record DATIRG010000566.1, read on the forward strand.
CGAATTGGGATGATAAAAAAAATCAAATGATTTTTGGCAAGTGCAACAATCCTTATTTTCACGGACACAATTATGACTTGGAGGTTCGCGTAACCGGATTTTGCGATTTGGAAACTGGTTATGTGATTGATGTAAAAATATTGTCCGATATCATCCAACATGCCGTAATTAATAAATTCGACCACAAAAACCTAAACATTGAAGTGGAAGAATTTAAAAATTTAAATCCAACTGCCGAGAATATCGCCTTTGTGATTTATAACCTATTAATAAACAAGCTTCCTAACGATTTAGATCTTAAAATTAGACTTTATGAAACAAGAAAAAATTATGTTGAGTACCCTGCTTGATCTTGAAGAAGACAATCTCTTTGAAGATTTTACCATCAACGACATCGGTGACAATCATTTATACACCAATTTGGAAACACCTTTAAAAAGCAATGCTTTTGCAATTTCAGACGACGAGAAAAAAGAAAAAATCTCTGTGTTGTTTGCTGAAATTATGGATGTGATGGGAATGGATTTAAATGATGATTCCCTAAAAGGCACGCCGGAAAGAGTTGCAAAAATGTATATTGATGAAATATTTTCGGGTTTAAATCCGAAGAACAAACCCAAAATGTCTTTGTTTGAAAATAAATACCAATACAACCAAATGTTGGTCGAAAAAAACATCACATTTTACTCAAATTGCGAACATCATTTTGTGCCAATTTTTGGAAAAGCGCATGTGGCTTATATTTCATCAGGGAAGGTAATTGGCTTGTCGAAACTGAACAGAATTGTGCAGTATTATGCACAAAGACCGCAGGTTCAGGAACGTTTGACCAATCAAATTGGGAAAGATTTGGAGCATATTTTGAAAACAGAAGATATCGCGGTTATTATTGATGCCAAACATTTATGTGTTTGTTCAAGAGGAATTAAAGATGATACTTCCACAACAATTACCACGTATTACGGCGGCGCTTTCAAAAACCCGCAAAAAATAGCGGAGCTTCAAAATTATATTAAAAACAGTTAAATTTGATTTGTGTAACGCTTTTCAGAAATTAAAAAACTAAAAATGAGAAATATAGTTATTGTTGGCGGAAGCAAAGGGATAGGAAATGCCATTTTAATTTCCCAATTGAATCTAAACAACAAAGTTTTCAACATCAGCAGAACAACGCCTGAAATCAATCATCCAAATTTAACGCATTACAATTGTGATATTTTAAATGATGATCTTCCTGAAATTGAATTTGTTGATACGCTTATTTATTGTCCGGGAAGCATAAATCTGAAACCAATTTCTACTTTATCCATAGATGATTTTAGGACAGATTTTGAGATTAATGTAATTGGCGCCGTAAAAACCATTAAAAAGTATTTGAAACCTCTTAAAAACGGAAACAATCCGAATATTTTGTTGTTCAGCACCGTAGCCGCTAAATTGGGAATGCCTTACCACGCAAGCGTTGCAGCATCAAAATCGGCCATTGACGGATTGACAAAATCGCTGGGAGCAGAGCTTGCCCCAACAATCAGGGTAAACGCCATTGCACCAACAGTTACGGATACGGATTTGGCTTCAAAAATTTTGCGAAATGACAACATGAAGGAAGTTATTGCAGAAAAACATCCTTTAAAAAGATATTTAAACACAAGTGATGTGGCTGCTTTGGCAGATTTTTTGATATCAGAAAATTCAAGCGCAATTTCCGGACAAATATTTAACTTAGATTGCGGCATTGTAACGTTTAAAATTTAATAAAATGAAACGAGCCATAACAAATTTTGGTACAACCAAAAATGATTAATGGCGAACAGCAGCTGCTACCGCTAAAAAATAAAATGTAAACAGATGAAAGTATTAAAAATAACTGCAACCCTTTTGATTTTCGCTTCCTTATTTCAAAGTTGTGCGCAAGAAAAAAAGAATACTATAAAACCTACAAATATGTACGATATTAAAATAAACAGTTTAACCGGAGAAAAAATTGATTTGAATCAGTTTAAAGGTAAGAAAATCCTTTTTGTGAATGTGGCTTCCGAGTGCGGATTTACGCCACAATATAAAGATTTACAAAAATTGCACGAAACTTACAAAGATAAATTGGTGGTGATCGGTTTGCCTTGCAACCAATTTGGCGGACAAGAATCTGGAACTACAACACAAATTAAAAGCTTTTGTGAAAAAAATTACGGTGTTGATTTTTTGATGACAGAAAAAATAGACGTTAAAGGCGAAAATCAGCATCCTTTATACGCCTGGCTAACCAAAGAAGCGTTGAACGGTGTAATGGAAAGTTCCGTAAAATGGAATTTCCAGAAATATTTGGTAGATGAAAACGGAGAATTAGTCGATGTTTTTTACAGTATCACAGAGCCATTAAGTGATAAGATTGTTAACTTGGTTAAGTAATTAAATGACTAAAAAAATGAAGATTTTACTGATTATTGGAGCCTCTTTAGGAATTATTTTTATCGTTGGGCAATTTATTTTTATGAAAACAATCAGCGATATTGAAATGTATTCATACAAAGTGCTTAAAAAATATGATTTGTTTGAAATCAGGAAATATGATGCCGCTAATTTTTCTTATGTAACTATGAAAACAGATTCTTACCAAAAAAGTTCTGGTAGCGGATTTAATTCTTTGGCCGGCTATATTTTTGGAGGAAATGAGAAAAAGGAATCAATTTCGATGACATCGCCCGTTGTGATGAATTTAGAAGAAACAGTTACCATGCAATTTATGATTCCGAAAAAATATAATTTGGATGATTTGCCAAAACCAAATAATCCTGATGTTAAATTCAAGACAGAAAAGGAAAAATTTATGGCCACAATAGCTTTTGGAGGATGGTCTAGTGACAAAAAAATTGCGGAATATACCGAAAAATTAAAAACGCTTTTGAAAGAAAACGGAATTACGCATCTAAATAATTTTAGTTATTTTGGGTACAATCCGCCTTTTCAGCTTATAAATCGCAGAAATGAAATAGCTGTTGAAATAGATATTAAAAGTATTCCCGGACTGAAGATTGATTAAAATCAGATAAAAAATTCTAGCTATATTTTTGCGTAATTCAAGGCTAAAAGATCACCATATTTATACTCAAAATCCAAATATTCTTTGGATTTTTTGTTTGAAATTACCTTTTGGATGATTTGCCCAACTTCTTCAAATTCAGTGTTTTTAAATCCGATATCTAAAGTGCATTTGGTGTAAAATTCCTTTCTTGTTGGATGCGTATCAGCGCAACCGTTAAAAATTTGGTTCCAGGCATTTTTTTCGATGACTTTTTCAATAAGCTGAATGCAATCATCTTGGTGAATCATATTTACAAAACCTTCCGGATTTGGAATTTTACGTCCGTCTTTAAAAAAGTTGCCCGGTTTTCTGTTATAGCCAAACAAACCTGCAAAACGAATGATGGTGGTTTCAAAATGGGTTGAATTTTTGAAAAGCATTTCAATGGTTGTTAAAGCAGATTGAAGCGTTTCGGATGTTTCTGTCACAACTTTTTCAGAATTTCCATAAACCGAAGTGGAACTGATAAAAATTACTTTTTTTACGGCTGATTTTTCAATGTGGCAAATCACATTTTTAAATCCCTCAATATCTTTATAAGGCAAGGCCACAATTAAGATTTCCGAATCTAAAAATTTGGAGATGTTGTGCGTTAAATAATCAAGACTGATT
>DATIRG010000567.1:0-1938 GCA_035470005.1 Lutibacter sp.
TTAATGCAAATTGTTTGGCAACATCATCTAAATTTTTTCCGTTTTCATATTCAACCGTAAATCTTGTATAAAATGGCGCACCCATATACAAACCATCCAACCACATTTGACTTGGATATCTGTTTTTATGCCAAAATCCGCCTTCACTGGTTCTGGGTTGCTCCTCCAGTTGTTTACGCAACAACTGCATCGCCTTCAAATATTTTTCATCCTTTATTGTATTGTATAAATTGAAAAGAATGTTACCCGCCTCAATCATATCAATATTGTAATCTTTAAACTTGTAACTTGGAATAGCCCCAGTACTGTCAATACAAGCATCAGCATATCCTTTAATGTAGTTGAAGTACTGTTCGTTTCCGGTATTTTTGTACAACTGTTCGAAAGAAGTTAATACCAGGCCATGTACATAATCCCATTTTGGTGCAGTTTTATCATCAATTTGATAGGCTTCCGGGTGATGCTTCATTAATGTTAAAGCCATTCTGTCTGACCATTTTAAAGAATCTGAAATTATATTTTCAGAATTTGCCGTTACGTCCACAATTTCCTTTTTCTCTTGTTTACAACTTGCAAAAGTTGTTAATCCGAAGAAAAATATTAAAAGGATAAGAGAGCTGTTTCTATATGCATTCATAAAGTTTGATTTTTAGTTATTTTTTTGATATTTTTTAATCACAAGGTATTTTAATTGCGTGTCGCCGGCATTGGAAATCCCGTGCATTTGCATTGACGGACAATACAAACTTGTGTTGGGACCTACTGTGATACTTTTTCCGTCTAAATAGAAATTTGCGGTTCCTTCCAAAACAAAAAAGAATTCATCTTCAATATGTTTGTGAGGCGCGTGGGTTGATTTAAACGGAGCTACCACACTCATTTTTATCGTTTGTCCATCAATAAAATCCTTATCGGCAAACCAATATTGATAACCTACACTTGTTTCAACCGTTTTATCCATAGAAAACTGATTTACGCAATTTTCTATGGTGTATAATTTGATGGAATCGTTCGTTTTTTGATTTTCTTGGGCCGTACCTGATTGATGGGTAAAAACCACAAAACCAATCAATAAACAAAAAATAGCGGATTTCATTTTAGCAGTAGTCATACTATCTATTTTAATGAATTTGTATTGTTTAGTTCATTCAGTTTTTCATCTAAATAACTTAAAAATTCAGCTTCTGTTTTAATTCCATCTTTTTCTTGTTCCCAAGCCCCTAAAAAGTAGAAAGAAATTGCTTTGGTAGTTGGTTTAAAAATCAACAAATAATCATGTTGCCATTCTGTAACTTCACTTACGGTTTCAATTTCATAAAAAATGGCCATTCCCAATTTGTCTGGAACTAAAGTTTGAACACCATAAGTTGCGATATAACCCCATTTTTTGTTGGTGCTTTCTTTTGAAAAATAATTTACGCCATGATTCACAATACCGGTACAAATTCCTTCAATTTCTTTTGATGCCTGAATGGTGTGTTTTGTATAACGTTGATTTGGCGTAATTGCTAAAACTGATTCAAAATCGATTTTGTCTTCAGCAGTTTTCCATCCATGGTAATTAACAGTCACAGCAGATTTATCAATGGTGTTTTCAACTTTAACAAAGGTATCCTCTACTTCTTTAAAATGTAATACTTCCTTATTTGAAAATCTTCCGATGGAGCCAATTCCCAAGCCTTTTCCAACTTTTAAAATATCCATTCCCCAATCAGCTTTTTCATGATAAGAATCAAAACCATCCTGACCGACTTTTGGCAGAATGTTACGGTCTGTTACTTTTCCGAAAATATCAATCGCATTGCGCCAATGTAAATCCAATCTGTATCCAACTTTATTGCTTTACCAGCCTGGTCCTTCGTATCGGATAAACCAAGAATGGTCAGTATGTTCAGCAGGCACTTTTAATTCATTTACATTTTAAAGAAGTAGAGGATA
>DATIRG010000568.1:0-2308 GCA_035470005.1 Lutibacter sp.
TAAAGATTTGTACAAATACGAGCAATTTGGTGTTTTGAAAGGATTGGAATTTCAAAAAGATTTGGAAAAACTGGCTTTTTTGGCAGGCGGAAGAACCCAGACTGCCCCGGCACAACGACTTACCGATTTTGTTGAAGGTAAGTTATCTTCAAGTTTGAATATAACCTCTTATCAGCCAGGATTAAAATCGGCGCCGTTGCATTCTTTATTGCCAAAATTAATAGGAGGAAGGCTGAGAACGGGATTTATGGAATTTGGAAAAAAAATGAAAGGTTTTTATACCGAAGAAGCGAATGTGGTTGGGGTGGAATCCAGAACGTCTTCACCAGTAAATATTCCTAGAAAAGAAAATTTAGAACACCCGGAAATTGCCGGACTTTTTCCTTGCGGAGAGGGTGGAGGTTATGCCGGCGGTATTGTTTCTGCTGCTATGGATGGCGAACGTTGTGCCGAAGCGGCCATAAAAATGTTAGGGTAAAATTATTTCAGTTCTCCAAAAAATTCGTTGAGCACATTTCTTCTGTAATCAAAAATTTCATTCAGTTTATTTCTGATAATCAGCGTGTTTGCGATAGAACCCAAAAAACCCATTGGTGGCTGATACGTAACAATATCCGTCATTAAAACACCTCCTTCAACGGGTTCAATATGATGCTGGTGGTGCCATATTTTGTAAGGACCAACGCGTTGTTCATCAATAAAAAATCGCTTTTCATTAACCTGGGTGATTTCTGTGAGCCAATTCATTTTAATTCCCAAAAGCGGACTTACTTTATAGCAAATAATCATTCCGGCATACATTTTTTCCGGCAAATCACCCGAAGTGATGTCGAATCCCATATAATCAGGCGTAATTTTCTTTAAATTGGCAGGAGACGAAATGAAATTCCAAACATCATCAATGTTTCCCTGTATTTTTTGCGTTTGTTTAAATTGGTAAAATCCCATTTTTATTCTGTTAATTTATTAAGCATTCCTTTAAAAATAAGTCCGTGAAACGGCAATACCGAATACCAGTAAATTCTACCCCAAAGTCCTAAAGGCCTGAATGTTGCAGTTTGGTAAAGGATGTTGTTTTCTATTTTAAACTCTAGCCAGGCTTCGCCGGGAAGTTTCATTTCAGCATAAAGCAACAATCTTTTTTCCTTTTTATCGGCATATAAAACCCGCCAAAAGTCGAGTGCATCGCCCACAGAAAGTTTGGTATGGCTTTTTCTTCCTCTTCTTAAACCAATTCCTCCGGAAAGTTTGTCCATAAATCCGCGCATTGCCCATAAAAAGTTACCGTAATACCAGCCATTTTCCCCTCCAATCGCCCAAATTTTATCAACCGTTTCCTTTTCGTTTCTAACTGCTTTTTCACGCTTGTCCTGAAAACAACCGAAAGTAGGCACTTCAATTAAATTGGAAATTCCTTTAGAAAGTACATTACTCGATTGCGCATCAATCCAACTTGAAATCACATCTTGCTGGTCAATTTTGTCAAAAGCAAGCTTAACAGCTTCTTTATAAGGTATTAATTTTATGCCAAGACGCTCTGCCAAGTCATTTTCTTTGCAAATCACTTCAACTTTCATACTGTCTACTAGGTTTATGGCCAGTTTGTAGGAAGTTGATGTCACGAAATATAGCCAATACGAAGACAGTTTTGGCGTCATGATAGGCAATGTGATGATGGTTCGCTTCAGATTGCGAACTTCAGCAAAAGTCAATAACATTTCCTTGTAGGTGAAAATTTCCGGACCGCCAATATCAAAACTTTTATTGTAAGCATATTCGTTTAACATGACTCCTTTCAAAAATTCCAGCACATTTCTTATGGCTATGGGCTGCGATTTTGTGTCTAGCCATTTTGGCGTAACCATAATTGGCAATTTTTCAACCAAATCACGCATTATTTCAAAAGAAGCACTTCCTGAACCCACAATAATACCGGCTCGCAATGTGGTTAAATTATAAGTCCCTGATCCGAGGATATCTTCTACATTTTTTCTGGAACTTAAATGTTTCGACAATTCGGCTTCATTTACAATGCCGCTTAAGTAAATAACCTGTTTAACATTTGTTTTTTGAATGCTGTTTCTGAAATTATTGGCAGAAATTTCTTCCAAAGTATCAAAATCATCAGTGCTTACCGACATAGAATGAATTAAATAATACGCTACATCAATATCTTTAGGAATGATGTCTAACGATTTCTCATCTAAAAAATCGACCTGAATAATTTTTATATTTTCGCCATCGAAGTTGCTTAAGTCTGTTCGTCTCTTGTCGCGCACGCAACAAATGACTTCATGGCCTTCTTTTA
>DATIRG010000569.1:0-1543 GCA_035470005.1 Lutibacter sp.
GTACCCAAAAAATAATTTCAAAATTTATGGACTAAAATATTGTTGATTAAACCTTTTTGGATCAAGCTACTCACAAATCAAGTATTTAGGTATTTTACCAAAGTCGATGAAAATACAATTTTGTTCCTTACTTTTACAGGAAATAAGTGTATCCTCGTAAAAATCAGGTATTTTCCGATAAGCAGCTTAAAACCTAAAAATAAAATAAAAAAGTTATGGAAAACATTACAATGATTGCCCAATTAGTGCTTGCAGTTTCTGTAGGCTATGTCTGGATTTTTCGTTTTGATAATATTGTAAAAGAGTTTAAACAATATGGCTTAAGCAATCTTACCCGCACCATGGTGGGTGCAGCTAAACTGGTGTTGTCAACCTTACTGGTTGTAGGGATTTGGCATTCCGAACTGGTGCTGATACCTGCGGTTCTTATGGGAGTTTTGATGATAGCGGCGCAGTATTTTCATTTTCAGGCAAAAAACCCTTTGATAAAACGATTGCCATCATTTGTACTTTTAATGCTTAGCGCTTATATTGCTTTAACAGCGGCAAACCTGCTTTAGGAATGGGCATACTGCAAATTCTTGTTATTTTTTCCGGTATTTCGTTTTTATATTATGGGGTGACTTATTTCACTTTCCCTATGATGAAAGCCGAATTTAAACGATTTGGACTGGAAAAGGTGGCAGCACTAACCGCTGTTTTAGAAATTACAGGCGGTTTAGGACTGTTGTTAGGTTTATTTGTTCCCTTTTTACTTTACATTTCTTCTGCCGGATTGGCTTTGTTGATGCTGCTTGGCTTTATGACACGTTTGTATATCAAAGACAGTATTTGGGTTTCATTGCCTGCTTTATTATTTATGTTTTTAAACACCTATATTTTTCTTGTTGCAACAAACCTGCTGTAATTTCTTAATTTAAAATTTTCTTTTTTGACTCATGCTGTTTTCTTTGGACATTGGCTTCAAACACAATAATAGGCTACGAATTACAAATCTGCACAAACAAAAATACACAATCTTTACCGTCCTTTTTATAGCCGACCGCGATTCTAAAACTTCCTTTCGAATTAATCAAAGTAAATTCCTTTAAAGCGCAATTAAAGCATTAAATTTGTTACTTATAATCTTACGCTCATGGATGTTGAAATATTAGCCCGAATTCAGTTTGCTTTCACCATTGCCTTTCATTATATCTTTCCTCCGTTAAGTATTGGAATTGGTTTAATTATGGTGATTATGGAAGGCCTGTACCTAAAAACCGGAAAAAAAGAATATGAAATTTTAACTAAGTTTTGGTTGAAAATTTTTGCCATCATCTTTGGAATTGGCGTTGCCACAGGAATTATTATGGAGTTTGAATTTGGTACCAATTGGGCCGTTTATTCCAGATATGTAGGAGATATCTTTGGAAGTGCTTTGGCAGCTGAAGGTTTATTTGCCTTCGGATTGGAAAGTACTTTTTTAGGAATTTTAATTTTTGGCTGGAATAGGGTTTCGCCTAAAGTTCATTTTATTTCTACCATTGGTGTTTTTTTCGGTTCT
>DATIRG010000570.1:0-6490 GCA_035470005.1 Lutibacter sp.
TAAAGTGTAAAAAGTAAAATTCGAAATTCAAAAACCGTAAATCCAAAATCGAATATGATTGCTAATTTATTTCTTTATCTTCGCGCCTTAAAAATTGACTGTTTTGAAACTTAAAAATTACACCTCGGAGTTTACTAAAAATCTAAAATTGGCCACGCCGATTATGATGGGTTCTTTGGGGCATTTGCTGGTTGGGCTGATTGACGATATTATGGTGGGGCAGTTGGGGCCGGTTGAACTGGCGGCGACTTCGCTTGGCAACAGTTTGGTTTTTATTGCACTTTCTATTGGTATTGGTTTTTCATTTGCCATTACGCCTTTAATTGCCGAATCGGACGGTGAGGGTAATGTGGAAAAAGGCAGGGGAATTTTTCAGCATGGACTTATTTTATCAACCATTTTGGGAATTGTGATGGTGGTGATGTTGTTTTTATTAAAGCCGATATTGTATCATTTGGACCAGCCAGAAGAAGTGGTGGTGCTGGCAATTCCATATTATGAAATTGTGGCGCTTTCTATGCTTCCGTTGATGATTTTTCAGGGATTTAAGCAGTTTGCCGACGGTTTGTCTGAAACAAAATATTCTATGTACGCTACCATTATCACCAATATTGTGAATGTGGTTTTAAACTTTGCGTTGATTTATGGTTTTTGGATTTTCCCGAAACTGGGATTGGTTGGCGCCGCTTTGGGTACGTTGATTTCAAGAATTGTGATGGTGGTATTTTTATACATGGTTTTAAAGAAAAAGAAAAAATTTGCAGCTTATATGAACCGACTGAAATTTGGAGAACTAAAAAGCAGCATTTTTTTAAAAATTACAAAGTTGGGTTTGCCAACCGCATTGCAAATGCTTTTTGAAGTCGGTTTGTTTACAGCATCCGTTTTATTGGCAGGAACTTTGGGCGCATATCCGCAGGCTGCAAACCAAATTGCCATAAAAATGTCATCCACCACATTTATGATTGCTGTTGGAATTGGCGCGGCGGCCACCATTAGAGTCGGCAATCAAAAAGGTTTGGGAAATTATCTGGAATTGCGGCGCATTGCATTTTCTAACTTTTTGTTGATATTGATTATCATGGCTATATTTAGTGTTGGATTTATACTTTTAAAAGATATTTTGCCTTGGATGTTTACCGATAATTTGGAAGTGATTGGCATCGCATCCAGTTTGTTGGTGATTGCGGGAATCTTTCAATTGTCGGACGGATTGCAAGCTGTGATTTTAGGCGCTTTGCGCGGATTGCAAGATGTAAATGTTCCTTCTATACTGACTTTTATTGCTTATTGGATTATTGGATTTCCGGCGTGTATTTATTTTGGCAGCATTGCAGATTTGGGTACCTTTGGCATATGGATTGGCTTATTGACCGCTCTAACAAGCTCGGCAATTATGCTGTTTTTAAGATTTAACTATTTGTCTAAAAAATTAATACGAGAAAAATATGAACTTACCTAAATTTTTATTGGGAGACAATACCGATTATTCGGACGCTATTTTTGTGGTGCATACCGAGTTTCCTCGATTTGTGATCAATTTGGTTGATGATGAAATTGAATGGCTTGAAGATTTGGAAGGCGATGACGCCAGCGAACTTGCCGAAATGGTTTCAGGTTTAATGGAAGAAGCCACGGCTTTTTACGACCGTGAAATGGAGCGCTATGAAAGTGAGTAAATTGTTTATACGTTTACCTGTTAAGTAGAAATTTAACATTTAAAATGATAATGGTTTCACTATTTTTTTGCTGATTCCACCAATTCTAATTTTCCCAAAGTGGTTTTGGTGGTGAAAAAACCATAGTTGATAAAAGCGTTGTTTTTTTCTATTTTTTCAATAGTTCCGGTTGAATTTGAGCCAGTAATTTTCACCCTGTCTTTTACTTTATAAACGTAATCCGATTTTTGTTTTGCGGTGATTACGGCTTCTTTTTGCTGAATTTCCCTAACTTTTACCACTTCAACCATCACTTCTTTTTCAGTGATTTTAAGCTTTTCTTCTTCCTTTTGTTTTTCAACCTTTACTTTTTGTTTTTCAACTTTTGTGACCGGTTTTATGGGATTTTTCTTTATAAATTTTCCTTTTTCATTGGCAAGCCAATTGTTAAACTCGGTGGTCAATTCTTTTTTATTGTTTGTCTGAAAATATTTATTGATGAGCTCATTTATTTTTCTTCCGTAGGCGAGCATTTTTTGATTGCTGTCGTACAGCTCCTGAAAATTCTCTAATTTTTCCTGAATTTTCTGTTGTTTTTCTGATAAATGATCAGATTGTTTGATGGCTTTCGATTTCTCTAATTCCAGTGTTTCCGATGTTTTTTGCAAGATGTTACGTTCTTGCTGCAGTTTAGAAATGGTTTTGTCGAGTCTTACTTTTTCAACTTTAACACGTTTTTTTGCTTTGTTGATCAGGCTAAACGGAATGCCGTTTTTTAGGGCAACCTCAAAAGTAAAAGAGCTTCCCGCTTGTCCGATAAACAATTTATACAAAGGCTGCAGCGTTTTTTCGTCGAATTGCATGTTGGCGTTTACCACATTTTCCAATTCGCTTGCCAAAACTTTTAGGTTTGCGTAATGCGTTGTGATAATTCCAAAGGCTTTTTTTTCGTAAAATTCTTCCAAAAATATTTCCGCCAATGCGCCGCCTAATTCGGGATCGCTTCCGGTTCCAAATTCATCAATTAAAAATAAGGTGCGGTCGTTGCATTTTCGCAGAAAGTTGCGCATATTTTTTAATCGGTAACTGTACGTGCTTAGCTGATTTTCAATGGATTGGTTGTCGCCGATATCGGTCAGTATATTTTCAAAAAAGCAAGTTTCCGAGCGAAAATGAACAGGAATCAGCAAACCGCTTTGCAGCATCACCTGCAGTAAACCAATGGTTTTTAGCGTAATACTTTTTCCGCCGGCATTTGGTCCGGAGATCACGATAATTTGCTGCTGGGTATTTAATTCCAGCGTTTGGGGAAAAGTTTCCAAACCTTTATCTTTATTGTTCAAAAATAAAATAGGGTGGTAGGCATCTTTTAAAAACACCTTTTTTTCTGAAGTAATTTTAGGCAAACATGCGTGAACGGTTTTTGCATACTTTGCTTTTGCGCCAATTACGTCTAGTTTTATGAGGTAATTTTGATAATCAATCAAATCTGGCACAAATATTCTGGTGGAATCGGTCAGTTCTTTTAGAATTCTAACGATTTCCTGATGCTCATCATACGCCAGGTTTTGCAATTCACGAGCAAATTGCAAAGTTGTTTCCGGAGCAATAAATACGATACTTCCGGTTTTTGAAGTGCCCAACAAACTTCCTTTTACTTTTTTTCGATGCATCGCCTGAACCGCCAAAACCCGCTGATTGTCAACCACAGATTCGCGAATTTCATCCAAATAACCTGCACTGTTGCAATGGTTTAAAGCTTTGTTGAAACTTGCTCCAATTTTAGAGCGAATCGCATTTATTTCGCCTCGCAACTGTTTCAATAATGATGAAGCATTGTCGTGAACTTCGCCAAACGGTGTAATAATCGCTTTTATGTTTTCTATCAGTTCTTTTTGGATTTCAATTTCTTCCGAAAATTTGAAAAGCGTGGGATATATCAACTTAAATTTATTGAAGAATTTAAGCAGTTCAAAAATCGTTGTTGCGTTATTTGTTATTTTTAAAAATGAAGTGGGTTCAAGATAGCTGTTTTCAATCTTTAGAAGATGAATTTCTTTTTGAATATCATCAAAATAATGACTCGGAATTCGGTTGTCATTTTCAAGAGACGACAAATATTCGTTCACCTGAAGCAATTCTGGAATCAGTATTTTTTCTGATTTTAATGGCCTAATTTGCAAGGCGGCTTCTTTTCCCAAATCGGAAATACAATAGCCTCCAACTTTTTTTAAAACGGTAAAAAATTCTAAATCTGTTAATGTTTTTTCTGAAATACTGCTCATAAATTACCTTTCTTTTCAAAAGTTTTACAAAAGTAACTATAAATGATTAATGATTAAAGTATAAAGCCTAAAGCTTAAAGGAAAAAGTTCAAGGAAAAAAGAAATAAGCAATTTCACAATTTTTATTAATTTTGAAGCTGAATCAAAAAAAATATTAATGAATTTGAATATTAGCGAAAGTTGGAAGCCTTTATTGCAAACGGAATTTGAAAAGCCTTATTTTGAAGAGCTTTTAAAATATGTAAAGGAAGAATATGCTGTAAATTCGTGTTTTCCTGCGCCAGATCAAATTTTTGAAGCGTTTAATTTGTGTCCATTTGAAGATTTAAAAGTGGTTATTATTGGACAAGATCCTTATCACGGAGAAGGGCAGGCGCACGGATTGTGTTTTTCGGTGAATGATGGCATAAAACATCCGCCATCATTAAAAAATATTTTCAAGGAAATTGAGTCCGATTTGTCAATTCCCTATCCAGAAAGCGGAAATTTGGCGCGTTGGGCCAGGCAAGGCGTTCTTTTATTGAATGCCACATTGACAGTAAAAGCCAAAAATGCCGGATCGCATCAAAATAAAGGATGGGAACTTTTTACGGATGCCGTAATTTCAATGATTTCAGATAAAAAGGAACACGTCGTTTTTTTGTTGTGGGGCGATTATGCCAAAAAGAAAGGTAAAAAAATTAATCTAAAAAAACATTGTGCATTAACCAGCGGTCATCCTTCGCCATTAAGTGCCAACCGAGGTTATTGGTTTGGCAATAAACATTTCAGTAAAACAAATAACTATCTGAAAAACAACAATTTACTTGTTGTAAATTGGTGATTAATATCATATTGTATTTGTGCAATAATTGTTACTTTTACAGAAATAAAATTAAAAAAAATGAAAAATAACATGAAATTTTTTACAGTACTTTTTAGCGTAATACTAATGGTTGGTTGCAAGGATAAAGAAAACTATTCAAAAGTAAATAATCCAGAAACAGTTGTTAAAACCGATGTTCATAAAATTGTGGTGAAGGAAGCTGTGGATGGCGGTACTTATACCTATTTAAATGTGGATGAAAATGGACAAAATTATTGGATGGCAGTTGCAAGTCTTCCGGTAATAGTTGGTGAAACATACTATTATGATGGCGGTATGGTGATGAAGGATTTTGAAAGCAAACAATTGAAAAAAACATTTGATGAAATTGTTTTTGCTAATACCATAAGAACTACAGAAATTTTGGAAGAAGTCGTTACAGAAGCCGCAAATCCGCACGCCACTGCACCGATGGCAGTTGAAAATGACGTAAAAATTGAAAAACCAAAAAACGGAACTTCTTTGGCAGAATTATTTTCATCCAAGAAATCATTTTCAGGAAAATCAATTATAGTGAAAGGCAAAGTAGTGAAAGTGAACAACGGTATTATGGATAAAAATTGGGTACATATTGTTGATGGAACCCAGTTTGAAAATCTAAGTGATTTGGCCATTACAACTACCGAAACTGTTAATATTGGTGATATTGTCACTTTTAAAGGTGTTGTGGTTTTGAACAAAGATTTTGGACAAGGATATGTTTATGATATTTTACTGGAAGAAGCTAAAGTAGTTAAATAGTGATTTAAGAACTTGGTAATGATATTAAATAGAAAAAAGTGCCTCACGGCACTTTTTTCATACTAATCAAACTTACTAAGAATGATAACAAAGGTTACAAAACTTTGCTTCGTATAATATATAGCAATGTTTATGCCATAAAATGCTCTTTATAGTTAACAAACAGTTAAAACTGGAATTTTGTTTACAACTTTAACTTAAATTAAAAGTTAAGCATTTAGCATTCAGAATCTGAAGTTAAGAGGTCGGTTTTAAAATGTAATGCATTCAGATGAAAAATACTTTTGGCAGTTAAAAAATAAACTGCCAATTATTCCAAATGTCGCTGCGCTTTGTAAGAAGACCTGACTAATGCGCCACTTTCGACATATTTAAAGCCCATTGTCAGTCCAACTTCTTTATACTTATTAAATTGTTCAGGCGTTATAAATTCAATTACCGGCAAGTGTTTTTTACTGGGTTGTAAATATTGGCCAATGGTTAAAACATCAACTTTGGCATTTGCCAAATCCTGCATGGTTTCCAATACTTCTTCTTCCGTTTCTCCCAAACCAAGCATAATGCCCGATTTTGTTCTGCGTTGGCCTTGGTTCTTCATATAAAGCAGCACTTCCAGGCTACGGTCATATTTTGCCTGAATTCGAACTTCCCTTGTTAATCTTCTCACAGTTTCCAAGTTATGGGAAATAACTTCAGGAGCCACTGCCAAAATTCGGTCAATATTGGTTTTATTTCCCTGAAAATCGGGAATTAAAGTTTCAAGCGTTGTATCCGGGTTTGCTCTTCTGATGGCGTTAATCGTTTCCGCCCAAATAATGGAACCACCATCTTTTAAATCATCTCTGTCAACTGATGTGATTACGGCATGTTTAATTTTCATCAGTTTAATGGAACGTGCCACTTTTTCCGGCTCTTCCCAGTCAACCGTTTCCGGTCTTCCG
>DATIRG010000571.1:0-4193 GCA_035470005.1 Lutibacter sp.
GTTACACAACCTTCAGAAGCCGTTGAAACGATTTTAGCATATTTATACAATATTCCTTTTTTATGTTTTGGCTCAGGCGCCTTCCATTGGGCTTTTCTCAAAGCCAGTTCTTCCTGAGATAATTTGACATTGATTGTTTTATTTTTGGCATCAATCACAATCACATCGCCGTCTTTTACCAGCGCAATGACACCTCCAGATTGTGCTTCAGGTGTGATATGCCCCACCACAAATCCGTGCGTACCGCCCGAAAAACGTCCGTCAGTTACCAGCGCCACCGATTTTCCCAAACCTTGACCCATAATCATGGAGGTAGGCTTCAACATTTCCGGCATTCCCGGTCCGCCTCGTGGGCCAACATAACGAATCACCACCACATCACCTTTTGTGACTTTGCCTGCACCAATGCCGTCATTGGCTTCCTGTTCTCCATCAAAAACAACCGCTTTTCCTTCAAATAAATCCCCTTCATTGCCGCTTATTTTAGCCACAGATCCTTCAGTGGCCAGATTTCCGTATAAAATTTGAATATTCCCAGATGATTTTAATGCTTTTTCTGTTGGATGAATCACGTGCTGGTCTTCTTCAAAACTTAAAGGGGTCACATTTGCCAGGTTTTCAGCCATCGTTTTTCCGGTAACCGTCATACAATCCCCGTGCAACAAGCCTTTTTCAAGCAAATATTTCATCACTGCAGGCGTTCCGCCAACACCGTGAACATCTTCCATCAAATATTCACCGCTCGGTTTTAAATCGGCAATCACCGGCGTTCTGTCGCTCACGCGCTGGAAATCTTCCAGGGTAAATTCTATGTCTGCCGCATGTGCTATCGCCAGATAATGCAATACCGCATTGGTTGATCCGCCCAAGGCATTGACGACCGCCACCGCATTTTCCAGCGATTTTTTGGTAATGATGTCCAAAGGTTTTAAATCGAGTTCCAATAAATTTTTAATGGCCGCAGCGATTCTCTCGGTTTCCGTTTCTTTCTGCGGATTTTCCGCAGGAATGGAGGAATTGTAAGGCAAAGCAAAACCCAAGGCTTCTATGGAAGAAGACATGGTATTGGCAGTGTACATACCGCCGCAGGCACCTGCGCCCGGAATGGCATTTTTTATGATTTCCCTAAAATCTTCTTCTGAAATCACCCCGGCAATTTTTTGTCCGAGTGCCTCAAAAGCAGAAACAATGTTTAATTTTTTTCCCTGATATCTTCCCGAAGCAATCGTTCCCCCATACACCATTAACGATGGCCGGTTCAACCGCAACATCGCCATAATGGCGCCGGGCATATTTTTATCGCAACCAACCACGGTCACCAAAGCATCATAACTTTGGGCATTCATCACCACTTCAATAGAATCGGCAATAATATCGCGCGAAGGCAGGGAATAATTCATTCCCGATGTTCCCATAGAAATTCCGTCGCTAACGCCAATGGTGTTAAAAACGAGTCCAACCTGATTTTTTTTATTGACTTCCTCCTTAATTTTATAGGCCAGATTGTTCAGGTGCATATTGCACGGATTTCCGTCGAAACCGGTGCTCGCAATGCCCACTTGTGGCTTTTTCATATCTTCATCCGTCAAACCAACGCCGTATAACATGGCCTGGGCAGCGGGCTGCGTTTCATCCTGGGTAACTCTTTTGCTGTATTTATTTAGTTGCATTTAGGGTAATTCTTATTTAATTCTGTTAAAATTTATTGATAAAACCTGCGTTTTAATTGCCGTTTAAAAATAAACGGCAAATTTAAACCTGTCATTTGTTTTGCACTGTCGGCATTCGCTTATTTTACAGTATCCACTTGTTGTTAATTTTAGTTATATTATTGTATTTCATATAGTTAACACGCTTATTTTTACAATGATTATCCCATAAAAAAACCTTCCTAATGGTGATTAGGAAGGTTTTTTATCATTTTTTTATGAAACTAAAACATATCCCTAACCGCCTTGTGAAATAATCACATAGACACGAATAGCGATAATATTTAGAATTACTTGGTTCATTTAAAGCAAATATGGGAATTAATTTTTAAAAATTAGGCATAAAATGTTCGATTTTTTAGGTGATTTGCGTTAGGGATAGCAGTGGAAAACCTTTTTGAGGTTTTTAACCGAAAAAAAGTTGCAGCGAATAGCCCGACCCTCAGGGTAACGCCCAAAATAACTATAAATAGCTTGTTGTAATTAAACTAATTTTTTTATTTCACCAGTTTTCCGGCCTTTTGACGAATGATTTCTTCTACGGAAACGTGCTGAATTTTGCTTTCCAGCCACGACAGAATGTCCAGATATAAAAATGCGCGTTTTTCATATGGATGGTTTTCATATTGAAGCAATTCTTCGTGCAAATTGACAAATGCTTTGTGCAATTCCTGCGGATAAATATTTTTTAGGTTTTTTTGGAACTGGATCATTTTGCGCTGTACCTGATGCAAATCGTTCATTTTGATCAAAAACTGATAGGTTGACACAATCAGTTTATCAATATTGTCGTCCAAACCGGCATCATAGTGCGCCACTAAATTTAGCACGCGAGAAAAGCACAACAGATCTTCACGCATTTTCAGCTCCTTGTTGTCGATAATTTTTTCCAGGTAAAAAATACATTCCTCGTTTTTGCCGGCGCCAAAATACATACAGGCAATTTTATAGTAAAAAACCATACTGTGATGGGCATCAATATTGCTTTCATATTTTGGAATTTCCTTCAGTAAAGTTGCCGCAAAACCGAGGCCTTCCGTAAATTTTCCCTCTAAAAAATAATAGTTTAGTTTGTTTTGGTTGAAGTATAAAAACGCCAGCGTTTTGGTATTTTCATTCAGCGTAATATTTTCGTTTTTAATGTCGGATGTCAGATTTTTTAAGACATTGTTGTATTTGGTTTTGTGCTTGATCATATAAAGGGATTCCAATAAATAATTGACGCCTTTTAAATAGAATACCGGATTCTGGATTTTCATTTCCGGATTTTCTTCAAACAAATCGACCCATTTTTGGGAATACCGATAACTCAGCACAAAATCCTGCAAAATAAAGCTGTGCCACAAATAGGCCTGGTACAAAAACAACTTTTCCCTGAAACCCAGCTCAGAAAACTTATATTTCGGCAACTTCTTTTCAAAATAAGCCGTCACTCTTTTTAAGCCTTCATCGTCTTTGATATAGCCTTCCTTTAAGAACAAACTATACAGTTGCAGGGATAAATTCGACAATTTGCTGATACGCACATTTTTTAAACTCAGTTCTTTTGCCTGAATCGCCAATTCATCTGCCCTGTTGCTCATGCTTCGGGTAATGTACTGCGATTCAATCACTTTTTCAAACTCCACAATTTCATAGGCCAAATTGTTTTCCGCATTGTTCAGCGCCAGCTCTTTTGCCTTATCCAATATTTTTAAACTTTGCTTGTACAGCCCTTTATTGTATAAAATCGCTGCAAAATCGAATTGCTCCCGAATATGGGCGCGCACATTTTGATGTACCGGATTAAAACGCAAACTCACCAAAATTTGTTTGTATAAATGTGCTTTTGTGTTTGATATTTGTTGCTTTTTGATGTTTGTTTTGCTTAAAATCAATTCATCATCATACTCTGCGACTTTGTCCAATAAATTAAACAATCCCATAAAGTTGGCCTCTGCATTTCCGCCCAATCTGCCCGCATACAGTTTAAATTGCCGCTTTTCCGATTTGGAAAGGGACTTCACCAACATAAAAAGCGCATCTTTTTGATCTATAGCCATTGTAACCAAATTATTTTTATGATACTGAATAACAGTATTTTAACTATTCTATTTTAGGTTTGAATATAGTAAACTATCCGAATTATAAAAGTACATAAAAAATCCATACCCCTATTTTTGACAACCAAAAGTGATAAAAATAAACCGAAAATGAGTATAAATAACGTTCAAATTTTTGATACAACCTTAAGAGATGGGGAGCAAGTGCCTGGCTGTAAGTTAAATACTGAACAAAAACTCATCATTGCAAACCGACTTGACATTTTAGGCGTTGACGTGATTGAGGCCGGATTTCCTGTTTCCAGTCCGGGCGATTACAATTCGGTTCTGGAAATTTCAAAAATTATTAAAAATGCCACTGTTTGCGCATTGACCCGCGCCAATCAAAAAGACATTGATGTTGCGGCTGCGGCTTTACAATACGCCAAACGTCCGAGAATTC
>DATIRG010000572.1:0-8435 GCA_035470005.1 Lutibacter sp.
AAACTTACGGAACCAATTTCTTCTTCGCCTTCAATCATAAACTTCACATTACAAGGAAGTTGGTTGGTTGAAACCATATATTCCAACGCTTTTACGTGCATATAAACCTGACCTTTATCATCGCAAGAACCACGGGCAAAAATAGCACCATCGGGATGGATTTTAGTTTTTTTGATCACCGGTTCAAACGGTGGCGAATCCCAAAGATCAATTGGGTCGGCAGGCTGCACATCATAATGTCCGTAAACAAGAATGGTCGGCAATTTTTTGTCGATTATTTTTTCCCCGTAAACGATTGGGTTTCCTGGCGTTTCGCATATTTCAACTTTGTCGCAACCCGCTTTTTCAAGGGCGGTTTTTATGGCATCGGCAGTTTTTAAAATATCTTTACTGAACGCTGAATCGGCACTCACTGAAGGTATTTTAAGCAGTTCAATTAACTCAGCAATAAATCGGTCTTTATGCTGATTTACGTATGATTTTATATTTTTCATGAGTATAAATTTATAAGTCCAAATTTACGCAATTTTTATTTGATTGAATTTAATGAAAAAAGATAAAAATGTACTTTGCAATTTGTAAGTATTGTGTATATTTGCACCCACAATAATGCGGGCGTGGTGAAATTGGTAGACACGCCAGACTTAGGATCTGGTGCCGCGAGGTTTGAGAGTTCGAGTCTCTCCGCCCGCACAAAAAGCTCTTCGGAAACGAGGAGCTTTTTTTATGAAAAAAAATTGATTTAGAAAAATAGAGAGCGGAGGGATGAGAAGTTTATCCCGAGCGGAGTCGAGGGAAGGATTGAAGCCCGCACAGAAAGCGCTGAAGGAAATCGAGGAGCTTTTTTTATGAAAAAAAATACTATAATGAATTTAGAAACTGCCCAGCTTTTTTCAATTGACCATAATTTTCTTTTGTAAATTCCTCTAATAAATATGTGAATTTGTAATGATTAATTTAGTAAGTTAGCCTACTGATCAATAAAACTGCTAACTACTTTAGCTTCGTTAATGAAAAAAATTGATTCTATCGGCTCCGAAAACGTTGTAATTATGGAATCTCCAGAAAAAAACAGTATTATTAAGGGGGCTGTCAATTATAACAATAGTTTTATTTTATCCATCAGAAACGATAAAATAAGTCGTTTTTATTCAAAAAAATTGATACTGTGAATCATTGTTGTGTTTTCAGTAAAAAATTGAAGCTATGCCAAAAGAGATAATAACACGAATCAATAATTAAATACTAATAAAATATCATGACTGCACATTTCGGATTTTGGGATTATTTCGTTTTTATAGCGTATGCTGTATTAATTTTAGGAGTAGGTTTATGGGTTTCCAGAGACAAAAAAGGACATCAAAAAACTGCTGAAGATTATTTTTTGGCCAGTAAATCATTGCCTTGGTGGGCGATTGGAGCTTCATTAATTGCGGCAAATATTTCGGCAGAACAGTTTATAGGAATGTCGGGTTCCGGTTTTGCTTTAGGATTGGCAATTGCCTCTTATGAATGGATGGCAGCCATTACCTTAATTATTGTGGGGAAATTCTTTTTGCCCATTTTTATTGAAAAAGGATTGTATACAATTCCCGAATTTGTTGAAAAACGATTTTCTACCAACTTAAAAACCATTTTAGCTGTATTCTGGATTGCACTTTACGTGTTTGTGAATTTAACTTCGGTATTGTATTTGGGATCTTTGGCGTTGGAAACCATTATGGGAATTCCTATGGTTTATGGCGTTATCGGATTGGCATTGTTTGCGGCAGCCTATTCTTTATATGGCGGACTTTCAGCAGTTGCCTGGACAGATGTTATTCAGGTGGTATTTTTAGTGTTGGGTGGATTGGTTACAACCTATTTGGCTTTAAATATGGTTTCTGACGGCCAAGGCGTTTGGGCAGGTTTGAAAACTGTGTATGAAGCGGCTCCCGAAAGATTTGTAATGATTTTTGATGAATCAAGTCCTTACTATGAAAGTTTACCTGGAATTGGCGTATTGCTTGGCGGTATGTGGGTTGCAAATTTATACTATTGGGGTTTTAACCAATATATCATTCAAAGGACATTGGCGGCCAAATCATTAAAAGAAGCCCAAAAAGGGATTTTATTGGCGGCTGGATTAAAATTGGTAATACCATTAATTGTTGTTGTTCCTGGAATAGCCGCTTATGTGATGGTAAATGATCCAGAAATTATGGCACGTTTGGGTGCGGCCGGACTTAAAAATTTACCAACTTTGGATCAGGCAGATAAAGCGTATCCTTGGTTGTTGCAATTTTTGCCTACCGGATTAAAAGGTGTTGCTTTTGCAGCATTGGCAGCGGCGATTGTGTCGTCTTTGGCTTCTATGTTAAATTCAACTTCTACCATTTTTACGATGGATATTTACAAACAGTATATTAATAAAACCGCAAGTGATAAAAGCACGGTGAATATGGGAAGAATCTCTGCAGGTGTTGCTTTGGCAATAGCTTGTGTTATGGCACCTTTATTGGGTGGCATTGACCAGGCTTTCCAATTTATTCAAGAATATACGGGTGTTGTGAGTCCGGGAATTTTAGCCATTTTTATTTTGGGATTGTTCTGGAAAAAAACCACAAACAAAGGTGCCATCGTTGGAGCTTTGGTTTCCATACCAATTGCAATGTATTTTAAAGTAGCACCTAAAGGATGGTCCACAAGTCCTATATTTGTTGATATTCCGTTCTTGGATCAAATGGGATATACGGCAATACTTACAATGATAGTTATTGCCATTGTGAGCTGGACTCAAAATAAAGGAAAAGATGATGAAAAAGGAATTCCTCTTTCAAAAGCACTGTTTAAAACAAGTCCGGAATTTAATATCGGCGCCTTTGCCGTAATGATTATTTTAGTGGCCTTGTATGCCGCTTTCTGGAAATAACAAATAAATAAATATTGAATAAAAAGCGCCGGAATTTTCCCGGCGCTTTTTTTGTGGTATAGCTCCAATAATTACAGCAATTAATATGTAGTTATTTTGGGCCTGCCCTCCATTTCGGTGGGCGTTCCCTGGCGGGTCAGGCTTTCGCTACTCGCTTCCCGTAAAAACGGGAGAGCTCAAACAGACCGCTCAATCCTTAACGCAGATTAAATTAATAATGAATCCAATACGTGCGGGATTGTTTTCTAACTCTTTATAGGCAATTTTTTGTGTTAATTAAAAGCCCAATGCTTATAACTGCTTGATTTTTCTATTTCATTTTCAATTTTATCAGGCAATTCAGGAAAAAAGTCTATGCCGGTTAAAGTTTCAATTTCATCAATGCTGACGACAAATTGGTACAATCCTTTTTCTGATTTTTCATGAGGCACTAAAAATGCGATGGCTTTTGTTTCAGCGCCATCATAATCCAAAATTATTTTATAAAAATATTTCGGAACGGCTACTTTTTCGCTGCCTATGGTTTTTAAATTTGGCGATAATATACCGCCAGTAACAATGTATAATTTTTCGGTTTTCTGGGCCCAGTATTTTACTTTTTCTTCCAGTCTGTTCCAAACGCCACCATTAAATTCATATGTTTGAGGTGAAATGTTAGAGGTAAAAAATGTTTCATTATAGGCTTCCACAGAAAATTTTCGATCACCGGCCGGACATAAATGACCTTTGTTGTAACCCGAATTTTTGAAATTTTTGTAGTGGGCGCTTTGTGTTGTCACTTTAGGGTCTTTTTCAAAAAAAGGTCTTTTAATAGAAATGTTTGAAAGTTGTTTTTGCGTTAATTCATAAGCTACCCATTCTGCCTGTTCGTATTTTTCATTATAGGAAAGCGAATAAAACTGATGATGAATAATTTGTCCCGTTGTTGAGGTTGGCAAATAATCGAAATCACCAATATTTTCCGTGCTGTTTAAAACGACTGTTTCAACAGCATATCCATCATAAAAATAAAATCCTGCTGCGATAAGCAAGGTTATAATCGTGTAAACTGCTTTTCTATTTTTCACTTTTCAATAAAATTTCCTCAAAATTTCCAGATTTTGGAAGGTCATCAAAGATCGTCACAAATTTTTGTGGAGGTGAAGTCAATTTGCGTTTTACCAAATCAATCCAGGCGCCATAAACTTTAATTTCAGCTGAAAGTATACCGTCTTCATTATAAATATGATGGTTAAAACGCCAGCGTTCAATTCCTTTTGAAACGCCTTCCAATTCCATTTTAACGGTAATGTCTTCACCAATATGTATTTCCTTGAAAAAAGAAGTTTCTTCTTTAAACAACACCGGACCAATGTTCAATTTCGCAAATTCGTTGATGGAAAGTCCTTTGTCCTGAAAAAAGCGTACTCTGACTTCTGCGGCATAATCGTTGTAGGCCGTATGGCGCATATGTCTGTTTGGGTCAAAATCCGACCATTTTGTTTTAAAAGTAATTTCGAAATTCATGGAGTATTTTTTGAAGGGCAAATTTAGGGCTTATGTTCCGTTATAGTAAATCTAAAACAGAAAAAGGTTGAAATATTTTAGGGGTTTTAATTTTTCACATCCAAAGCATCGCGTAAGGCATTGCCTATCAGCATAAAAGCCATCACCAAACTCATAATGGCCAATCCGGGAATAATGGCCAAATAGGCTTTCCCTAAGATGATGTAACTGTAATGGTCTTTAATCATAGCACCCCAAGAAGGTATCGGAGGCTGTGCGCCGATACCCAAAAAACTCAAGCCGCTTTCCATTAAAATAGCTCCTGCAAAGTTGGCAGCCGAAATCACAATCACAGGTGCCATAATGTTGGGCAAAATATGTTTAAAAATGATTCTGAAGTTCGAAAATCCCAATGCTTTTGCCGCTTCCACATATTGCATTTCCTTTGCACTTATCAATTGTCCGCGCACAACACGGGCAACTTCAACCCACATTGTTAAGCCAACGGCAATAAAAACTTGCCAAAACCCTTTTCCCAATGCCAAAGTGATGGCAATTACCAAAAGCAAGGTTGGAATTGACCAGGTAATATTGATTAGCCACATAATAAAAGCGTCTATTTTTCCGCCGTAATAGCCCGCAATGGCGCCAATTGAAAGTCCAATGACCAAGGAAATGAAAACTGCAATAAAACCTATGGAAAAAGAGATTCTTGTGCCAATTAACATTCTGCTCAGCAAATCCCTTCCGTATTTGTCGGTTCCTAAATAGAATTTTTTTGTTTTGATGAAGTTTGAAATTTCTTTCCCCTGAAATTTTGAAAGCGGAAATGTTTTTGTTAAACTGGCCGCATTGTTTTCAGTATACGTCTGAATAATCAATTCGTTTTCAGAAATGCTGTAATTTGAAATAGGGATTTCAGTTTTCGGACTTTTTTTGCCAAATAAAACAGCAGAAAAGAATGATTGTTCAATTGTTTTTTCTGAAGGAATGGTTAGCATCAAAACTTCAAAACCCGGTTTTTTAGAATGGATTTCTAAATGCATCTGATTGGCGTTGCTGCTGTTATCGGGTGCTAAAACGTAAGCGAAAATCGCTGCCAAAGCACATAAAATCACAAACCAAAAAGCAAACACTCCAGCAGTATTTTTTTTAAACTTCTGGAGTGCTAGTGCTGATAATGAATTTGTCTTTGTTTTCAATAGTTATTTCTTTACAAGTGTAAAGTTACACTATTTTAAAATTAATTTTTAACCAATTGAACTTGCGGTTTAATTTTTAATTCACTTAAAACATTAATTGCCTCTTCAACATAAATATCTTCTTTCAAATTCTTATGCCAAACTTCTCGTTTTTCTGCCAAATCTTTGTCGGCATTTAGCAAAGGCTGTTCATAAAGCGGTGATGTATAAGTCAAATCGGAAGTATATTCTGCAAGTACTTTATATTTTAATGATTCGTTTTTACGCATTTCCAAATCATTTTTATACGCTTCATAATTCAAATACACCAAACTTTCATCTTGTGAGCTTTTCAGCCATTTAGCATTTTCGTCTATTAATTTGAAATATTTGTTATTTTCAATTCGTTTTTTGCTGTTGTTGATTGCAAGGTCATAGTTTTCGTAATTGTTCCAAAGTGCATAATTTGCAGGAGCAACTTTATCAAATTTCAAGGCATTTTTCATATCGCGCTCTCCTATATCCATATAACTGTACCTGCTTGGCAGCATAATATCAGCGTGTACGCCCTCCATTTGCGTGGAACCGCCATTAATTCTGTAGAATTTTTGAATGGTGATTTTTAAGCCTCCCAAATCTTCTTTTAAATTGTGGTATCTGTTTAAGTCCAACACACTTTGTACCGTTCCTTTTCCATAGGTTTGTTTGCCGCCAATAATTACGGCTCTATGGTAATCTTGCATCGCCGCCGCAAAAATTTCTGAGGCAGATGCTGAAAGTTCATTTACCAAAACCACCAAAGGTCCGTTCCATTGAATTTTGGGATCGTTATCGTTTTTAATATCTGGTTTTGCGTCTCGGTATTTTACTTGAACTATTGGGCCCTTGTTGATGAAAAGTCCGCTAATTTCAATGGCTGTTTGCAAAGATCCGCCACCGTTATTCCTTAAATCCAACAAAATTCCTTCAACGTTTTCTTTTTTCAGACGCTCAATTTCCTGCGCCATATCAGTAAAAGAGTTTCTTGAGTTTTTTTCATCAAAATCAATATAAAATTTAGGCAAATTAATAACGCCAAAATTTTTGCCGTCTTTTTTAATGATGCTCGATTTTACAAATGTTTCTTCCAATTCAACAATATCCCTGGTGATGGAAACGATTTTAATGGTGCCGTCTATTTTTTTGACGGTCAAACGTACTTCTGTTCCTTTTTTGCCTTTTATAAATTCAATAGCATGGTCTAAACGCATGCCAACAATATCAACAGGTTCTTGGTTTCCCTGTGCCACTTTCAAAATGATGTCGCCAACTTCCAATTCACCCGATTTCCAGGCCGGACCGCCAAAAATCAATTCATCAACCCTGGTATAATCATTTTTCTTTTGAAGCCGGGCACCAATACCTTCCAATTTTCCGGCCATGGTTTCATCAAACTGTTTTTTTACGTTTGGATCAAAATAGGTGGTATGCGGATCAAATGTTTCTGAAATACAATTTACGAAAGTTGAAAACCAATCAGAATAAGTTAGTTCATCAATTCTTTCATAAAGATCGTTCATGCTGGTTAGAGTTGCTTCACGCACTTCAACTTCAAGGGCATTTGAAGGCTTTTTAACGTAGGTGCTATCGGCCTTAAATTTATCTTCCTCATCGCTAATTTTATCATACAAACGCGTAAGCGCATTGTATTTTAATTGCTTGTTCCAAATGTTTACCAAATCATTTTTGGTTTTAGCGTAAGTCACTTTTTCTGGATCTACTTCTAAAGTCTCTACAACTTCAAAATTAAATTTGTTCGCCAATATTTCTTTATAATAAATTTTTGATTCTTCAGTTCGTTGCATAAATCGATTATAAACCAAAAAGAAAAAGGATAAATCTTCATTGTTAATCTGGTCGTCAATTTTTGTTCTGAATACCGAGAATTCATCAATATCTGATTGCAAAAAATACCTTTTTGAAGGATCCAGTCTTTCCAGAAATTCATCGTAAACTTTTATGGAAAAAGCATCGTCAATTTGTTGTGGTTCATAATGGCCCTGTACCAACACATATTTTAAAATGGTTAGTAAAACTTTATCTTTCGGGTCGTTGGTTGCATTTGTTTGGAAGCTTGTCAATAAGCTGAAAACAAAGAGCAAAGGCAATAAAAATTTGAATTTTCTAATCATCATCTGTCGTGTCAATTGTTGTTATTATGTTTTTGCACCTGCTAAAATAGTGCCATTCCTTAGTTAGACGTCTAAATTAACCTTTTTTTATAAATTTCTCGGAATGCTTGCCATGTTTTATCACTAATTTAACTAAAATATTCCGAATGCTTAATTACCATACTTGGTTTATTTTATGGGTAATTTTTTTACTTGTCAGCGCAATGATGATCAAATAATAGTTTAATGATGTTGAACAAAATGTTAAATTTTTATTGATTGTAAGCAAATAAAATACCCTAAATTTGTTGCTTAAATGGAGAAATATGAATAAAAGACCTTTGATTTTAGTGACCAATGATGATGGCATAACCGCACCCGGAATACGAACCTTAATTTCTGTAATGAATGAAATAGGCGACGTGGTAGTGATTGCGCCCGACAGTCCGCAAAGCGGCATGGGGCACGCAATTACCATCAATGAAACTTTGTATTGTGACCTGATAAAAATTGATGGCGGACCCCAAAAAGAATACCAATCGTCCGGAACACCAGCCGATTGTGTAAAGTTGGCCGTAAGTGAAATATTGGACAGAAGGCCCGATTTATGTGTTTCCGGGATAAATCATGGTTCAAATTCCTCTATCAACGTCATTTATTCGGGAACGATGAGTGCCGCTGTGGAAGCTGGCGTGGAGGGAATTCCCG
>DATIRG010000573.1:0-8507 GCA_035470005.1 Lutibacter sp.
TGAAATTGGCTGAATAATAAATTTATATTTTATAACATCTAATCGCCTAAAAATTAAATTTTTAGGCGATTTTTTTTGCATGATATATATTAATAATTTAATTTTATAGGTGAAATATGAAAAAATCAATGGTTAAAAATAAAAATTATTGAATAAATGATAATAATAGCCTATCTTTGCAGATAATCAAAAAATGAATATTAATTAAATTTATAAAAATGAAACATTTAAAAGTTGCCATACTGGCTTTATTTCTAATTACTGGTTTAAGTAATGCAAACGCACAAGATAAAAGTAATCCTTGGGCTATAGGCATTGGTGTAAACGCAGTAGATTTTTACCCAACCAATGTTGATATCCCAAATGGTGGGTACGGAGCTTGGTTTGACGAGTATTTTAATGCAGGTGACCACTACAACATACTTCCTGCAGTATCAAGAATTACCGTTGGTAAATATTTAGCCGATGGATTTACACTTGAAGCAGCGGGTACTTTGAACAAAATATCTAAAATGGGTGACAACAGCGTTAGCGATTTAATGTATTTTGGAGCAGATGCTGCCTTAAAGTATGATCTTAATAACATTATTGGAGAAACTTCTTGGTTCGATCCTTATGTTTTAGTTGGTGGAGGTTACACCTGGTTAGATAAGTTTGGAACAGCTACCTTGAATGGTGGTGGTGGAATCAACTTTTGGTTCACTGACAATATTGGATTAAATGTTGAGTCAAAATACAAACATGTATTTGACAATGCTGACATTTTACAACATTTTCAACATTCTGTTGGAATTGTATTAAAATTTGGAGGAACTGACACAGATGGTGACGGTATTTATGATAAAGATGATGAGTGCCCTACAGTTTTTGGACTGGCTGCATTTAATGGTTGTCCTGACACTGACGGTGATGGTATCCAAGATTCTAAAGATGATTGTCCTACTGTAGCAGGTTTGGCCGCTTTAAACGGTTGTCCTGATACTGATGGTGATGGAATTGCAGATAAAGATGATGCTTGTCCAAATGAAAAAGGAACTAAAGCAAATAAAGGTTGTCCTGATACTGACGGAGATGGCGTTGTTGATAAAGACGATGCATGTCCAACTGTTGCAGGTCCTTCTGCTAATAAAGGTTGTCCTTGGCCAGATACTGACGGTGACGGTGTATTAGACAACGTAGACAAATGTCCAACTGTTGCTGGTCCAGCTTCAAACAATGGTTGCCCAGTAGCTCCAACAGTTGAGGTTATGGCAACATTGAATGAGTATGCTAGAACTATTTTGTTCGATACAGGAAAAGCAACTTTCCATAAAGAATCTATTGAAATTTTAAAATCAATGACTGCAATCTTTAAAGATTATCCAGAAGCTGATTTTGTAATTGCAGGTCACACAGATAGTGTTGGTTCTGACAAATCAAATCAATTATTATCTGAAAGAAGAGCAGCCGCAGTTAGAGATTATTTGATTGCAAATGGTATCAATGCTGACAGATTGACAACTGTAGGTTTTGGCGAAAGCAAACCGGTTGACACAAATAAAACAGCTGCAGGACGTAAAAACAACAGACGTACTGAAGTAACTTTAAAAAACTAAGAGAAAAGTTATAAAATTATTAAAGTGAAAAATCGTCTAAAATTAATTTTTTAGGCGATTTTTTTATAGGGTTATTTCAAATGCAGTTCAAATTTATTTAGATCTTAAACTCAATTTTAAAATAATCGTTCACGTCTATCACCATCATTCCGGCTTCTTCAGCTGCATTCATCCCCAGTATTCCATCTTCAAAAACCACGCAATCCTGGGGTTTAACCCCCATTAATTCTGCGCATTTTAAAAAAGTTTCGGGATGTGGTTTGTGGTTTATAATATCATCGGCAGAAATAACTATGTCGAAATAATTTTCAAAACCTATGACTTCCAGCGTTTTTTTAGCGCCATTTTTGGTGCTTCCTGTCCCTATGGACATTGGCAAAATGTTGTGATATTTTCTAATAACATCAGCTACCACCTCAATTTCTTCGGTTAAATCGACCAGAGTTTTAAAATGCTCCTCCTTCACTTTTCCAACGATATCAGGATTCATTTTGGTACCAAACATTTCATTTAATTTTTCAATTGTAGCAGCTCTCGGCATTCCTGTCAGTTGCAAAAATAAAGCGGCATTAAAATCTATTCCATAGGGCAAAACCGCTTTTCTCCAGGATCTAAAATGATTTGGCATGGTGTTGGCAATGGTGCCGTCTAAATCGAAAATAAGTGCTTTTGCTTGTTGGGGTATTTTAATCATAATATTATTTATGCTACAAAAATACAGATTTTAGCACAAATTGACCGATTCGTTTCAGCTTTTAAAATTATTTTAACGTTAAGCAGCGTCCCTAAATAGCTTCATACAATTTACCTGGTAATGGTTTTACCATGCCTTTCATTTCTAAATTAAATAATAAAAACGTTGTTTGATGAATAGGCAATTTACAGTTTAATGAAATCAAATCAATGAGCTCTTTGCCGTTTTGTGAAAGAAAATCATACAATAACTGCTCGTTTTCTGTTAATTCTACAAAAAGTTGCTTTTGTATCGAATTCTTTACATTGCCTGAACTTTCCCAATTGAGCATCTCTATTAGATCTTTTGCGGAAGTTAAAATGGCTGCTTTATTGTTTTTTATTAAATCGTTACAGCCTTTACTGTACAAATCGGTGCTTCTTCCGGGAACCGCAAAAACATCACGGCTGTAGGAATTCGCAATATCTGCGGTGACCAATGATCCTCCTTTTTCGGCAGATTCAATAATGATGGTGGCTTCGGACATGCCGGCAACTATCCTATTTCGTTTTAAAAAATTTTCACGCAGCGGTTGGTCATTGTGCCAAAATTCGGTCAGAAATCCTCCGTTTTTATGCATCTCCGAAATGTATTTTTTATGAATTTTCGGATAAACTTCTTCAAATCCATGGGCCAACACACCAATGGTTTGCAAATTGTTTTTGATGGCTGCTTTGTGGGCGCAAATATCAACGCCATAGGCAAAACCACTCACAATAATTGGATTGTAAAATGTTAAATCTGCAATCAATTTTTCGCAAAAATCCCTTCCGTAACTCGTAATTTGACGTGTTCCAACGATGCTGATGATTGGTCCCAAGTTCAAATCAATATTCCCTTCCTTAAAAAGCAATATTGGTCCGTCTATACAATGTTTTAATCTTTCCGGGTAAGTATTATCGGTAAAATAAAGTGTTTCAATTGTATTGTCCTGAATGTATTTAAGTTCTTCTTCGGCTTCTTTTAAATTGGCAGGATCGAATAAATATTGAGTCGAAAGTTTGCCAAACCCAAAGATTTTTTCAATATTCCGGCGTTTCTCTTTGAACAGTTCTCTAGCACTTCCACAGTGTGCCAGCAACTTTTTAGCGTTAATGTCGCCAATACCTTTTGCGCGCTGCAGCGCCAAAACGTACAGCAAATCTTCTTCAAGCATATTTTAACAATTTGAGTGTCAATATATAAAATTATTGTTAATAAAAATTGTGCATAACTATTATTTTGGCAACAGTTTTTTATATATTTGTTTCAATGACAACAGCAAACTACATAAGCGATTTATTATACCGGTACGAATGTGTGATTGTACCAAATTTTGGCGGTTTTGTGACCAACGAAATTTCGGCAAAAGTGAATCATTTTACGCATACTTTTTATCCGCCTTCCAATCAGTTGACCTTCAATTCCCATTTGCAAAATAATGATGGATTGCTCGCAAATTATGTTGCTGCCGCCAAAAAAATTTCCTATTCAGAAGCCTTGGAATCTATTGAAAAAGATGTGGCTGAATGGAAACTGCTGCTAAATGTTGAAGTGCTTGAATTGGAAAATATTGGATTGCTTAAATTAAATAAAGAACGCAAACTCATTTTTGAACCATCAAATTCCATTAATTATTTAACTGCATCTTTTGGATTGGGTTCTTATGTTTCCCCAGCAATAAAACGTGTTGTTTACAAAGAAAAAATTAAGCAGTTAGAAACATCTTCAACGGAATTAACCAAAAGAAAAACGCCTGCATTTATTAAATATGCGGCAACAGCTGCAATTCTTTTTGCTTTAGGCACGGTTGGTTGGAATGAATACCAAAAAATTGAATATAAAAATTTGGTTGCCGAAGCCAAACAGCAACAAAAGAAAGTCGAAAAAACCATACAGGAAGCGACATTTGTGATTTCCAATCCGTTGCCTGCAATTACCTTAGATATCACCAAAGAAACCTATAATTACCACATCATCGCCGGTGCTTTCAGAACTCCTGAAAATGCAGAGAAAAAATTGCAGCAATTGCTAGAAAAAGGGTACAATGCTAAAATTTTAGGCGCAAATAAATGGGATTTAACACAGGTTGCTTATGAAAGTTTTACCACCGAAGATGAAGCAATCAACAAAATGCGCATCATTCATAAAACGGAATCGGAAGACGCATGGCTATTGGTTAAAGAGTACTAATCTTTAACTATTACTGAAGCTATTTCTATTATAAAATCCTATTTTTCCGAAAATAAATTCAATAACCATGGCTAAAACACCAAAAGAATCCTTAACCATTTTAACCGATATTGTTTTACCGGGAGAAAGCAATCCGTTGGGAAATTTATTTGGTGGCGAGTTATTGGCGCGGATGGACAGGGCTTGCAGCATTGCGGCACGCCGCCATTCCCATTCAATTGTGGTAACAGCATCGGTAAATCACGTGGCTTTCAACAATGCCATTCCGGTGGGCAGCGTGGTGACCATTGAGGCCAAAGTTTCAAGAGCTTTTAAATCTTCAATGGAAATTTATGTGGATGTTTGGATTGAAGACCGGGAATCTCAAGTGCGTTCCAAGGTAAACGAAGGCATTTATACTTTTGTGGCTGTTGACAAATCGGGAAAACCCATTGTTGTTCCGCAAATTGAACCAGAGACTGAACTTGAAAAGAAACGCTACGAAGGCGCTTTGCGCCGTAAACAATTAAGCTTAATCCTTTCCGGAAAAATGAAACCTACAGATGCTGATGAATTGCGGAAATTATTTGTTGGATAACGTAATGTTTTAAGTTATTTGTCAGATGTTAAATGTTGCGAATATTAACTGAAATTTCTAACTAAAACCAGTCCAAAATTACATCCTATAAATCCAGGAAGCCGGGTTTTCCGTAGTTACATTTCGCGACAACACAAATCCCAAAATTGTTTTTCCTGTTATTTTATCAGTATAAACAGTACCAATTTCTTGTTTTGTTTTTACCTTTTGGCCCGTGTGCACAAATACGTTTTCCAAATTTTTATATACGCTGATGTAATCCCCGTGCTGAATTAATACAGCTTTTAAATTGCCGCCCAATACCTGAACCGACAATACAGTTCCTTCAAAAACGGCACGTGCTTTACTGCCGCTGTCTGTTGTAATTCTAACGCCATTGCTTTGTATGGTGGCTGTTTTTACAACGGGATGCGGTTGTTTTCCGTAATAAGTGGAAACAAATCCTTTTTCTACAGGCCAAGGCAATTGCCCTTTGTTAGACGTAAATTTTGAAGCCAATTCCTTTCCTTCTCCTGTTAGCGTAAAAGTTGTGGATGCTGGTTTAGACGTGTTTTTATTGGAAGCCACAATAGCATCCCTAATTATTTTATCTATTTGCGCATCAATTTTTCGTTCTTCCTTTTGAAACTGCGTAATTTGCCTTTTGTATTTATTTTCCTTGTCCTTTACCTGACTCAATAACGTTTCCTGTTCCTTTTTTTCTTTTTGAATTACAATTTGCTCTTGTTGTTTTTCAGTTAAAAGGTCTTGTTTTTGCTTCTTTTTTGAAATTAAGGTATCTGTTAAAGTTTGAATTTCAATTGTTTTTTGTTGAATTTCATCTGCCTGATTTTTTCTGAAACTAGAATATTGTTTCATATACTGAAAGCGTTTGTAGCCCTGATAAAAATTTTCGGAAGAAAGTAAAAACATAATTCGGCTGTTTTGCGACTTGCTTTTGTACGATTTAAAAATCATTTGGGCGTAGTCCTTTTTCAGCGCTTCCAAATTGCGTTGGTTTTTGTTTATTTCAAGCTGGTTTGTGTAAATTTCATTTCCAAGTTCAGAAGATTCATGGGAAATTACTGTAATTAACTCTTCCCTTTTCTTGATTTTATCCTTTAAATCTTTAACTTCTACCAATAAATTTTTTTCAACTTTTTTTGTACTTTTAAGAAGGCCGTCCAAATAAACAATCTCCTTTTTTATTTGATTTTTACGTGCCTCCAAATTTTCACGTTTTGAGCTTTGGGCAAAAATTGCCACACTTAAAAATAGTGTCGAAAAAAGAAAAATGTACTTGAATTTAAACTGCATTATTTTAAAGTAATTTCTTTGTAACCTGATGGAATCTCAAAAGGGAACGTTAATTCTTCATTGAATTCAACCGACTTATATTCGATATTTATAGTGGTTAAATTGTTGTGATCTGTGGCTCTAATATTGATATTTTCCGGAAACTGTTCTCCCTTAATATCCTTATAGTTTGCATAGGAAACGGTAAGCATTTGTTGCTTTTCCGTATTGGTTATTTCCTGTCGGTTTAGTTTAAAATTATCAGGATTCATAAAAAACAAAATACCAAACAATTCATTCTCCTTTATTGGTGATAATTGATACAACTGATTGTCGAGTTTTGAATCGTATTTTCCTTGTCTTAAGTTTAAAACAGCTTGACCCAACAAAATATTTTGAACTTTTTCATAATCCAATTCCGTCCCCAGCCATTTGCTCAACAAGGCAAAATCTCCATCATAATAAGTACCTTTTAGTTTTTCGTAATAACTCACCCTATCCGGCGTAATTTTAACTTTTGCCAAAGGAAATCCCAACTTGGTGGCACTCATCCAAATTGTTTTATCCATATCAATCCGAAGTTTTATATTGACGGAAGTTGACATTTTATTGTCGGAATAATTGGCATTCAAATTTGCATTCACCGTTTTCTGGTCGAAAGTATTGTCGTAGTGATTGCTTATTATTTTTTTTGTTGAAATGTCTTCAATATTTTCCATATTTGCCAAGCTTTTTTTGCTTTTGCACGAAGAAAGTGCAAGCAACATCAATAGCGCTATTTTAAAATAATACTTCATGTTATATTTTTATTTTCTTAACGCAGTGGCTCTTTGTTTGTATTTTAATGCCTCACTTTTATTTCCCAGTTTTTCATGACTTATGGAAAGTTGTTCATAAAAATCGGCTTCCATTGCGCTGTTGTCAACAACAAAATCAATGCCAATACTTAAAACGGCGATGGCATCATTATATTTTCCAAGCATATTTAGGGCCAAACCATTCATTTTATATAAAAAAGGCTGCTCAGGAAACAGTTCCAACGCTTCTTTACTATCGGCATAAACCGCTTCAAAAAGTTTACCTCCAGCTTCATTTTCCAAAATTTCCCTTACTGTTTTAAAGTCCTTATTTTGAGCATAAGACTTTTTCAACATTTCAATATCTGCATTTTCAGCTAGAACTGCAACTGAATTTTCCTTTTTTTCGGGAACCGCTTTTCTGTTTTCCAAAAAACTTTTAAACGATTTTATGCGCATTGTCACCATCGCATTTTCTTCAATTTTTGCTATCAAAGCTTCTGCCTCTGCAAAATTCTGATTTTGAATGTAAAGAAACACCAATTCTTCGGATTCTTTTGGCTGAAGTTTCAATATTTTTTTTTGAACTTCAATGGCTTTATTAAAATTTCGCTGTGCTTTTAAAACGGCTACTTTATGATGCAATAAATAACTGTTTTCAGATTCAAATTTTAATGCTTTATCAATAAATAATTCCGCTTCAAAATAATTGTTCAGTTCCAAATGGTTTTTTGAAAATTCAAATAAAACGGAAACATTCAATGAATCTGTTTCATTACACTTTTCCAGACTTTCAATTGCTTTTCCATAATTTTTTATGGCTTTTTGCTTTAAAGCTTCGAAAAAATGGGTTTGAAATTTTAAACTGTTTTCTTCTGCTAAATTTACTTGCTGGGCATATGAAAAAGTTGAAATGAACAACATTCCAACCGCAATTATCCGATTCAAATTTCTAGTTCTCATACAGCGCTGCAATATACAATTTATTCAAATGAAAAAAATGTTAAATAGGTGGTTAGAAAAGAGAAAATAGAAAAGAGAAAATAGACTTTTAACATTTAACTTCTACCTCTTCATGTTTAGATTCCTTTTGGAATGGCGTCAATTAATTTTTGGGCATACGCCGTTTTTGGTGATTCATAGATGGCATCGGCATCACCAATTTCTTCAATTTTGCCGTTGCTCATCACCACCAGCTGATCGGCCATGTATTTTACAACCGCCAAATCGTGGGAAATAAAAATATAGGTGAAGCCAAAATCAGCTTTCAATTCATTCAGCAAATTTAGCACCTGTGCCTGCACGGAAACATCGAGCGCCGAAACCGATTCGTCGCAAATAATCAATTTTGGTTTTAG
>DATIRG010000574.1:0-4979 GCA_035470005.1 Lutibacter sp.
AATTTCAACAATGTTACCGTTAGTGGCGACACACGTTTCGACCGTGTTTTTGAAATTACGCTACAAAATAACAAATTGCCTTTTATTGAAGAATTTATCGACAATAAATACACCCTTGTTGCGGGAAGCACCTGGGAAGAAGATGAAATGATGCTGGTGGATTATATCAACAATAAGGCTTCGGAAAATGACAAATTTATTATTGCCCCGCACAATATCAATCCAAAAGATATTTTAGAACTAAAAAACAGCATTTCAAAAAAAGTTGTTTTGTTTTCAGAAAAACCCTTCGACGCTGCTCAGAATGGTAAAAATCTTTCCGACTATCAGGTTTTTATCATTGACACTGTTGGGATTTTGACTAAAATATACAGTTATGCCTCAATTGCTTATGTTGGCGGCGGATTCACAAAAACCGGAGTTCACAATGTTTTGGAACCGGCAACTTTTGGCATTCCAATACTTATTGGACCTAATTATCGCAAATTTAATGAAGCCATCGATTTGGTTAAAAATAAGGCTTGCTTTGTTGTGGCGAATTCAAAAGAATTATCTTTACATTTAGATAAATTTTTTCAGTCAGATGAATTGCGGCTGAAAACTGGGGAAAGCGCAAAAAAACAGGTGGTTGATAAAACGGGAGCAACCGCAAAAATTTTAGAATTTATAGCAAAATGAGAGAAAAACTAGAAAAATATTATTCATTTGTTTTTGAAAAGGAATTGATTGATGAAATCGTTCAGGTAGGTGTTTATAAAAAATTGCGCGAAAATGAAATATTGGTCGATTTAGGCGATAAAATGAAAGGTATTCCTTTGTTGCTTGAAGGCGCCATCAAAATTGTGCGGGAAGATAAAAACGGCGAGGAGATTTTATTGTATTTTTTAGAACGCGGCGACACTTGCGCCAGTTCGTTTGCGAGTGCCATCTCAAATGGCAAATGTGGCATAAGAGCCACCGCAGAAAAAGAATCTGAAATTATTTTTCTGCCGAAAGAAAAACTGGATGAGTGGATGTTAAAATACAAATCATGGAGAAATTTTGTGATTGAAAGTTATAATATTCGCTTAAATGAAATGATGGAAACTATCGACAGCCTTGCTTTTATGAATATGAGTGAGCGACTGTATAAATATTTGACGGACAAAGCTCAAATTATGAGAGAAACCTCACTAAACACCACGCATCAAGATATTGCTTACGATATGCATACTTCTCGTGTTGTTATTTCAAGATTGCTCAAGCAACTTGAAAATGACGGTAAAATTAAACTGCATAGAAATAAGATTGAGATACTGGAATTTTAAATTATGTGATGATAATCACAAAATATATTAATTTTTAAGATATTTTTGATAGATTTATAAATACATAAATTATGGATTTTATTCTGCAACCTTGGGAATGGTATATTGCCGGTCCTATAATTTCGTTTATCATGTTTTTGCTTTATTATTTTGGTGAACGATTTGGTGTGTCATCTAATCTGGAAACATTTTGTTCAATTGGCGGCGCCGGAAAGTTTGTCAACTACTTTAAAATTGACTGGAGAGACAATCTTTGGAATTTAATTTTTATTGCCGGCTCCATCGTTGGCGGTTTTATTGCTTCAAATTATTTAACAACTACAGATGCTGTTGCCATAAATCCGCAAACAGTGCAGGATTTGGCCGAAATTGGCATCATGAATGCAGGCCAATCGTACCTGCCCGATGAAATATTCAGCATAGATACCATGCTTACTTTAAAAGGTTTCTCAATCTTAATCATTGCAGGTTTTTTGGTTGGTTTTGGTGCACGATGGGCTGGAGGCTGCACGTCCGGACACGCAATTGTTGGGTTGAGCAATTTAGAATTGGCCTCATTAATTGCCGTAATTGGATTTTTTATAGGAGGTTTGGTGATGACTTGGTTAATTTTACCCCTAATATTTTAGCGTTATGAAGTTTATAAAGTTTTTTTTAGTGGGTATTCTTTTCGGAATTGTAATGAGCAAGGCCGAAATTATTTCATGGTACAGAATATACGAAATGTTTAAGTTTCAGTCGTTTCATATGTATGGAATTATTGGTTCCGCAATATTTCTTGGGATGATAAGCATGTTTTTATTCAAGAAAAAGATGGTTAAAACTTTCAAGGGAGAAGATATATTTGTGATGCCTAAAAAGGAGGGATTGTCCCGTAACCTTTTGGGCGGAATTCTCTTCGGATTGGGCTGGGCGTTGGCCGGCGCCTGTCCGGGGCCAATGTTTGTGCTCATAGGAAAAGGTGTGGTTTCAATTCTGGTGGTTATTTTTGGCGCTACGTTGGGCGCGTTTTTTTACGGAGTTTACAAGGATAAATTACCTCATTAATCAGGATGAAAATACACGACATTGTTGCAGCTAATTTTTCAGAGTTATTCGAGGAAAATTTACGAACTGAAATTTGCAACAATGGAATTTTAAAATCTGTAGAAGCCGATAAAATAATTATAGACGTTAGAACAGATATTGAGTTTATTCCCTTAATTGTCTCAGGAATTGTAAAAGTAAAGCGTCGCGACGGAAAAGGAAATGGCATTTTTTTACATTATTTAAAGCCGAAACAAACCAGCGCAATTGCCATCACTTATGCCATTGAAAACAAAAAATGTGAAATTAGGCTTGAAGCTGAAAGTAACGTAACATACATAGCGATTCCTGCAAAAGTAGTAATTTCGTGGTTTTTAAAATATGGCACGTGGCGTTCTTTTTATTTTAAATTGAATCATCAGCAAACGGCTTATTTAGTTGAAAAAATTAATGACATCGCTTTTGAAAATTTAGAGTTCAGGTTGATAAAATATTTGGAATATACCAGTTTAACCACCAACGAAAATACAATCAATAAAAAGCATTTTGACATTGCACGCGATTTAAAGGTTTCCCGGGAAGCCATATCAAGGATTTTAGAAAAACTTGAAAAAGACGAAATAGTAACATTGGGAAGAAATAAAATTACCCTGAATTAATGGAGTTATTAGATAAATTCGGAAGAAAAATCACCTATTTGCGATTGGCAGTCACCGACCGTTGCAATTTGCGTTGCCAATACTGTATGCCTGCTCAGGGAATTGATATTGTTGACCGAACAGAATTGCTTTCCTATAAAGAAATGTACCGAATTACACGTGTGCTTTCTGAATTGGGCGTTAATAAAGTGCGTTTAACAGGTGGCGAACCATTTGTGCGGAAAGATTTTGTGAACTTTTTGGAATCGCTTTCATTTAATGACAAACTCGAGGAAATTAATATTACCACCAATGGCGCTTTAATTTCAAACCACATCGATAAATTAGAAGAATATAAAATTAATGCCATTAATTTAAGCTTGGACAGCCTTCAGAAGGAAAAATTTGCAAAAATTACAAGACGCGATGTTTTTGACAGCGTTTATGACACTTTTGAAAAGCTGGAGAAAAGTAATTTAAAATTAAAATTAAATGTGGTTGTGCAGTCGGGCGTAAATACCGATGAGATCATCGATTTTATTGAACTCACCAAAAATAAGGATATTGCCGTTCGTTTTATTGAAGAAATGCCTTTTAACGGAAAAGGGCAAAGAGATATTTCGGAAGTTTGGAATTTCAAAAAAATATTGAACCATATCAAAAATCAGTATGCGGATATTGAACCTGTTATATCAAAGAAATCATCCACTTCAGTAAATTACCGCATCCCAAATTATCAGGGAACTTTTGGTATTATTCCCGCATTTACGCGCACTATTTGCAGTGATTGCGACCGAATTCGCATTACTTCCACTGGCTTGTTCAAAAACTGTTTGTTTGATGGCGGGGTTTTTAACGTGCGTGATTTTATACGGAATGGCGCCAGCGATGAGGAGTTGAAGCAACTGTTTATAGATACCGTTCACCACAAACCTGAAAACGGTTTTATTGCCGAAGATTCCAGAGGAAACGCGGTTTCGGAAAGTATGTCTACCATTGGCGGTTAAATCAATTATCAATTGATTATTTGCTTTTAAATACAGCTCATTCTGAATTTATTTCGAAATCCGTTCAGATAATAAATCATTGCCTGAAGCTAAAAAAGCATTCAACTTTGTTTAATTAAAAAATGAATAACTTTAGACAAAAAGATTATTCTCATATTCAATTTAGCCATTATTTTTAACCATCAAATATATTTTGTTTAATATATTTTATTTAATGTTAAACATTTTATATCTTTGTACTCAAATATTTATATGATGAAAGCAAAAAAGAAACTTACTGCCAATATGTTATTTTCAAATTACATGAATTATGTTTTGGAAAATAATTCGAATCCGCCATCGGTCTATTCTTTTGCGAAGGCAAATGATTTTGAAGAAGCCGATTTTTATAAATTTTATGGCTCTTTTGAAGCCTTGGAAAAAGCCGTTTTCGCCACATTTTTCGACAATACTATAGAAATGTTGGCCAAAAGCGAAGAATTTCAATCGTTTGATGCCCGCAACAAATTGCTGAGTTTTTATTTCACTTTTTTCGAAAACCTGACCGCCAATAGAAGTTACGTGGTTTATGCGCTAAAAATCCATAAAAATAATATGAAAGCTTTGGGGAAATTGTCGGAATTAAAACATCGTTTTACGCAATTCATCAGCGAGCTGGAAATAGAAATGATTGACGTTAAACAAGATAAATTAAAGAAGTTTCAGGATAAAACGCTCGAAGAAAGTGCTTGGATCCAATTGTTGGTTACCATAAAATTTTGGTTGGACGACACTTCTGCTTCCTTCGAAAAAACAGATATTTTTATTGAAAAATCCTTAAACGCAAGCTTCGATTTGTTAAATGTGCAACCTTTAAAAAGCATCATTGATTTGGGTAAATTTTTATTCAAAGAAAAAATGAATCCCAAACTATAAAATACATGAAAACCATAGATTATATTCCAACCTCAAAAATTTCACGGGCTTCAAAATTGGTGCAAACTGGCGCCAAAGTGGGCGTT
>DATIRG010000575.1:0-5037 GCA_035470005.1 Lutibacter sp.
GTACAATCTTGGCTGAATAAAGTACAGTGAAGTTGTGTTACTGCCAGAAATTTCATTTTGACTATCCGTGTTCATCGACGTGTTATCGGTTAAATTGTTCGCCGAAATTTTAAATTCCCATTTGCTGTCTTTTTGCTGATAATACAGGTTTGCATTTACAAATGAATAGGTGTTTTTCACTGTATTCTCGTCGTTTTTATAGTTGTAATAACTATAATCGGCCGTTAAAATGAAGTTTTTCAAAAACCCGATTTCCATATTTGCGAACGGCCTGTCGGTGGTGCTTCCCGTGTTTGAATATTTGGAAAACGATTTTTCGTAACCCACCTCAAAATTAGGCGCATTTTTAAATTTACTGGCCACACTCGCCTGATAACCGTGGGATAGTGATTTCAACTTATTTTGTTCGTTATTTACCTTATTGCTGAAGGTTGAATTTGAAAAATTGGCGCTAAAATTCGTTTTAAGTCGGCTGTACGTTTTGCCATACCTTAAATTTGCAGAAAATGTTTCATCGGCCAAATTTGAATTTATTGGATAAGAAATCCAGTCACCACCAATCAAATCTGTGCTGTTATTTATGCCATTTACTTTTTTATTGTAGTTCACAGACGCATTTAAATTGGTGAATGAAAACATGCTGAA
Organism: Lutibacter sp.; assembly: GCA_035470005.1. GTDB lineage: Bacteria > Bacteroidota > Bacteroidia > Flavobacteriales > Flavobacteriaceae > Lutibacter. The sequence goes on from DATIRG010000575.1 coordinate 646, forward strand.
ACTAAAATAATTTAAGGAATACCGGTGATACAACGCATTTTCAAGCAACCTGTTTCCGCGTGTTAAAGCGTTATAATTGGACAACATAAAGCCTTCCGAAATTTTATTGATGTCGGAAAACTGGGTGGAAATTGAATAATTAAAACGCAGGCTTTCCGATGATTTTAACTGTAAACTTGCATACACATCCGGCAATAACTTTGTTTGATTCTCGCTAATTTCCGTGCCCAATTGGTTGTCTTTTGTGATGTATTGGTGCAAACTTACGCCCGGATTGAACGTGAATTTTCCTGAAACCACTTTGTAATGAAGCCCTAAAAACAAATCGAAAAAATTATAATTCACTTCATTTTTAAGTTGCTCATCGTTAAAATTAAGCACCGTTCCATCGCTTAAATTTTGGGAAATCCGTGATGTTAAATTTTGGTCGCTCAACGTGCTTCCCAAGGTAATGTTGATATTGCTTTTTGGCGTTAACAAATAATAATAGTCCAACTTTGCATCCAGCTTGTTGGTGTTTGATTTTTTATACTGAATCAAATCGATGATGGCTTCGGCATTGTTTGAAGGAATTATTTCAAACGGCTGTGAGGTTGCCAAAGAATTGTATAAAGGTTTGTCCTTTTCATAAAGGTGCTGCAATTCTACCGCAAAAATATTTTTTTCGTCGATGGTGTAATACAGGTTGAAATTTTGGTTTAAGGTTGCCGGTTTTTCTTCTTTGTAAGCATCGGCACTTCGTCGCGTTGAAGTGACATCAAGCATTTCTGTTTGTTCAGAAAGTTTTCCGAAAATATCATAACTGATATGTACTTCATTGGTCGGTTTGTAGGTGGTGCTAAATTTTAACATCCCCAATTTGCTGCCTTGCGTGGCCGAAGTTTCACTTATTTCGGTGATGTTTAATTTGTTGTAAACGGTATTTGACTGCGTAAACATATCGGTTTTTGAATCATTAACAATGGCAAAACCATTAAAATCGATTGTTTTTTTAGGCGCCATACTAAAATTTAACGCGCCAAACTTTGAAGTGATTTCCTGTGCCCGGTTATTTTGTGCGGTTAAAAACCCCAAACCGCCCGATGACACGTTAAAACTGGTGCCGCTGCCGCCCATTCCACTGCGTAAACCGCCGGTAAACCTAAAATAGTCGCGCATGGTAAAAGGCGCTTCGCCTATGTTGTTGAAATCGGCCAACAGGTTGATGCTTTTTTCCGGACTGTAATAAAAAAGTTTAGGTTTTGCGGTGTATTTTTCGTTATCGCCCGCACCGGCATTCACTTCACCAAACCAAAATCGTTTTTTTCCCTGTTTCAATTTAATATTGATCACAATATTGTCTTCATTGTTGGTAACGCCGCGCATTCCCGAAACTTCGTTGTAATTTTTAAGCACCTGCACTTTATCGATGGCGCTGGCAGGAATATTTTGTGTCGCCAATTTTGAATCTCCGTCGAAAAATTCTTTTCCTTCCACCAACACTTTCTGCACTTTTTTGCCTTCCACTTCCACTTCACCGTTGTCGTCAATATCAATTCCGGGCAATTTTTTCAGCACGTCTTCCAGCTTTTTTTCTTTTCCTGAGGTAAATGAATCTGCGTTGTACACTATGGTATCGCCCACAATTTTTACGGGCATTTCATAGGTAATGGATATTTCATTTAAGGCTTCATTGGATTCTTCCAACACAATATTTTGGGAAATATCGGCTGCTGATTTGCCAACAGAAATTTCAACGTTTTTGGTATTGAAACCCAAATAACTCACTTTTAAGGTGTATTCTTCATTTTGATTCAGACTTAACCGGTAATTTCCTTTTGAATCGGTAATGGAATAGGATTGCAAAATGTTGGTACCTTTTTTAAAAGCGATCACATTGGCCATTTCCAAAGGCTTGTCGGCTTTGTCTTTAACAATGCCTTCCAATTTTACGGACTGCGAAAAAATGATAAATGGGAATATTAGGATAACAAGGAGACTTAATGATTTTTTCATTTATAGAATGAGATTGCTGCTATTGAATGTTGGATTTTAAATTTTGGATTATTTTCCTATCCCCAACCCTTTCCAAAGGAAAGGGAGTTTGATTTCGAGGTTATAAAATTTATTAAGGTTAATCTTTAATTGGCAAATTATCAATTGGATTTATCCTCCAATTCTGATATGCATTCCTCCGCCGGCGCCGCCACTTTTTTCCCGCTCGTTAGAAAAACGTTCCTGCATTTCTTTCATTTTTTCTTTCAACATCACATCATATTCTTTTTGGGTCATCACTTTTCCTTTGTCAGGTTCTGTGATTTCTGCTTTTTCTTTAGGATTCATGACAATTTTGGTACACATAATTTGCGTATTTCCGGCATTGATTTCCAAAATTAAGCCCGGTAATCCCCAATAATCTCCAGGGCCGTGGCTTACCGGAATGTCCATACTGTACCAAGCAGTTACGGGAACCAATTCTATTTTTTCTTCCTCTTCTTTCTTAGTATCGTTGTTGTTATTATTTTGTCTTCCGAAGGAAAAACTGCCTGCATTCGCTGGCATTTCAATAATGGTGGTTGCTTTAAAGCACAGGTTATTGCCAATCATTTTGGTTTCCTGCTCCATTTTCCATTCGTAGGTTTTTAAGTCGTCCTTAATCAGGAAATTTTTGCCGCTGAACTCATTTTCTTTGGCCGATGTTTTTGTTTGCGTATTTTTATAATATTTCCCCGATGCGCCGCCGCCCATCATTGCAAAACGCATTCCAGGGCCTCCGCCTGCAGCGCCTTGATCTAATTTTACTTCTTCTTTATAAATGGAAGCCGTTTTGTCGAATGTCAAAATATAGGTTTTTTCCATTTGATTTTTCATCATTTCCTCAATCCGCTTAATCCTGTCTGCAGGAATTCCCGAAGCTGCCAAATCCATTTCAACCTTTGTTTTTGTTTGGTAAACCGCGCTACCCTGAAAATCCTGGGCGCTTAAAATGGTTTGCATGAATAAGAAAACAAATACGATGCTTTTTAAAAGAACATTTAACATTTTACTGATTTTAAAAATTATTTACGAACAAATATACCTCCAAAAAATTGATAATATCGTTAATTAGTGTTAACGATTGTTAAGCAATTATTATATGCCAATTTATGTGCTTAACTTTGTGATTATGAATAAAAAGAATTACAAATGGGTGGTGTATTTTATTGGGGTAACCATATTTACCACTATTGCGGTTCAGTTGTATTGGAATTACAGGGAATATCAGTTAAATAAACAAAATTTAATCAGTAAAGTTCAGTTAAGTTTGGACAATTCTGTGGAAGCGTATTTTGCCAATTTAACAAAATCTGGGATAATTACTTTCACTTCTCCCAATTCAAAAAATTCAAAAGACCAAACCGATACCATTGTGGTGAGCACCAACAGCAAATGGGGTTTGCGAAAAAAAGTTGACAGCACGCTGCAAAATATCGCAAAACAAAAAAATCAGAAACCTTTATTCGTCAACAGCCAAAGAAATCATGCGTTTTTTACGCCAGATCATATAATTCCAAAAAACATAGACAGTTTAATTTCCAAAGTTTTTATTTCCATTTCAAGAGATACTTTGGACCTCGCAAAGCTGGACAAATATTTGTCTGAAGAACTTAAACGTACCCATATTGGTATTGATTACGGAATGACTTATGACTATTTTGAATGGAAATCGGGTGACAATTTTGATAAAAAAACCATCGACTATAAACTTGAAAATTTTCCTTCAAAACATTTAACGGTTGTATCCAAATCCACCTATTTGCCGCATAAAAGCCATTTGGAACTTCGGTTTACCAATGAAACAGCCATTTTGCTGAAAAATTCCTTCATCAGCATTTTATTGTCGTTGATTTTGTCGATTAGTATTATTGCAAGTTTGGTGTATTTGCTAAAAACTATTTATAAACAAAAACAGCTCGCTGAAGTAAAAAACGATTTAATCAACAACATTACCCACGAATTTAAAACGCCCATTGCCACCATTTCTACAGCGCTGGAAGCCATGAAAAACTTCAATGCGTTGGATGATAAAGCAAAAACCGAAAAATACATTTCCATCGCCAATTCACAAGTGGCCAATTTAAATGTGATGGTCGAAAAAATATTGGAAACCGCCGCCTTAACGCACCAACAACTGGCGCTGAACAAACAACCTATTGTGATTGCCGAACTTATAGAACTTGTGATTGCAAACTATAAAATAACGGCTCCGGAAAAAACCATCAATTTCAAAAATAATATTGGAGACAAGGTGTTAAACTTGGATAAATTCCACTTCGGAAATTCTATCGGAAATATTATAGACAATGCCATAAAATACGGCGGAAATACGATTGACGTTGAATTGACTTCAATAAAAAATACTGTTGAAATTGT
>DATIRG010000576.1:0-1935 GCA_035470005.1 Lutibacter sp.
TATTTATTTTCAAAAAGCAGCAACAACACCATCAATATTATCACTTTTATTGCCGCTGTTGGCGTTATTATTGGGACTTTGGCTTTGTTTATTGTGCTTTCCGGTTTTTCCGGATTGCGGACTTTCAGCATTGGTTTTTTAAACACATCCGATCCCGATATCAAAATTACCGCCGTAAAAGGAAAATCGTTCGATTTCAACACTAAGATTGCATCGTTGATTAACAATCAAAATGGCATCGCTTCCTATTCGAAAGTCATAGAAGAACGTGCTTTTTTCGATTTCAATGAAAAAACCCATATTGCTTATATTAAAGGTGTCGATTTAAATTACGCGAAAGTGAACCGCATGGACACGACGGTTTATTCCGGTACCTGGCTTAATAAAGAAATTCCGTCCGGTGCGGTTGTAGGCAACGGAATTTCAAACTTATTGTCGATTGGCGTTTATGATTTTTTGGAACCTTTAAAAATATATGTTCCAAAACCGGGCAGCGGCTATATCACCGATCCCGCCAACGCTTTTACCAAGGTTAACACCACACCCATCGGCGTTTTTGCTTTGACCGATGAAATCGATAAAAAATTCGTATTTATTTCTTTGGAACTGGCACAGGAACTGTTGGGTTACAATCCATCACAAATTTCGGCCATTGAATTAAAAGTCAAGAACAGCAATGAACGGGCTGAAATTATTGAGGCACTCAAAAATAATTTGGGATCCGGATTTAAAGTTGAAACCCGCGAACAATTAAATGCGGTGTTTTATAAAATGCTGAATACAGAAAATTTGGCTTCCTACTTAATATTTACGCTGATTTTGATTATCGCGCTGTTCAACGTGATTGGCGCCATTATTATGATGATTTTGGACAAAAGAGACAATCTTAAAACCTTGTACAGTTTGGGTGCCACCATCAAAGAAATTAAACGCATTTTTATTTTTCAGGGTTTTTTACTGACGCTTTTCGGACTTACGGTTGGGCTAACAGCCGGAATTGCGCTGGTGTTGCTTCAGAAAAAATACAGCTTATTTATGATTACCCAGCATTTGGCCTATCCGGTTGAATTTACTTATTTAAATGTTTTAACGGTACTTGTGACCATTCTAATTTTGGGATTGCTGGCCTCGAAAATTGCCAGCAGCAGAATTTCTAAAAAAATAGTTGAGTAAACTTGTTTAACTGTTGAATCGTTGAATCGTTGAAATGTTATATGTTTAACTGTTTATGTGTTTAACTATCGACAACTTTTAACATTTAACTTTTAACTCTTAACGGAAATCAGGCAAACTTCTGAAGCACTTCCTCAAAAACATCGTAAACATCTTGTGCGGAATCGGACTTTACCATTTTTAAACGGTATTCCTTAAAATCGGGAATGCCTTTAAAATAATTGGTGTAATGGCGGCGGGTTTCCATAACGCCCACAATTTCAACACCTTTCCAGTCGATTTCCATTTGCAGGTGTCTTTTTGCCATTTCCACACGATCGGCCACCGTAATTTCAGGCAAATGTTCGCCGGTTTCAAAAAAGTGTTTCACTTGTTTAAAAAACCAAGGATTTCCGATGCTTGCACGGCCAATCATAGCGCCGTCCAATCCAAATTTATCACGCATTTCCATAGCGCGTTCGGGTGAATTTACATCGCCGTTTCCAAAAATGGGAATGTGCATTCTCGGATTGTTTTTCACCGCGGCAATATGGCTCCAGTCGGCTTCGCCTTTATACATTTGGGCGCGGGTGCGGCCGTGGATTGAAATTGCTTTACAGCCAACATCCTGCAAACGCTCGGCCACTTCAACAATTTTTATGGAATTTTCGTCCCAGCCCAAACGGGTTTTAACGGTGATTGGCAAATTGGTATGTTTTGCCATAGCTTCGGTTAAACTCACCATTAAATCGATATCTTTTAAAATACCGGCTCCGGCGCCTT
>DATIRG010000577.1:0-1931 GCA_035470005.1 Lutibacter sp.
AACGTTAATTTATGGTTTTTAAGCGTGGTTGACGCATTGTTTTTTAACTTGTCTAATGTGAACGTTTTGGTTTGGTTGCTGCGAACCCACATAGACAGCGTTTCGGTCACCAACATTCTGTTAGACAACACCGGCAATACATTTTGCTCGCCGTCACTAAATTCGCCGGCTTTCGCCATGATTTTATATTGCACTGCCTGAATATCTTCAGGGATTTGCAGTTTCCAGCTTATTTGTGTGTTTCCTTTTGCGTCAACTTTGAAATTTTGTGAGGCAAAACTATTTCCCAAAAGTTCATCAATTTGTTTTCCGGTGATGGCATCAGTCAGTTCTAAAACAGCAGTTCCATTCAGTATATTTTCTGTTAAATTTGAAATTTTGCTTGAAAATACGATGGTATCGCCTTCTCTTAAAAATCTTGGCGGATTTGGCAAAACCATCAGTTCTTTTTGCGTAACGGTGGTCAATGTTTTGGTTGCCGTTGCCAATTCTTTGGTATGTGCCAATAATTGTAATTTCCAGCGTGTCAACGCTTCCGGAATGGTAAAATTAAAACTTATGTTTCCTGCTGAATCCGTTGATAAATGCGGATAGAAAAAAGCAGTTTCCTGAAAGTTTTTCCTGATTTTTATGGATGAAGGATCTAGTTTTTCAAGATTTTCCTCTTTTTTGGGTGCTGTTTGTTTTCCATAACCAACAGTGACATCATTACTTTCTGTAGATAATAAAGTTGTTTCTTCAACTTCCATTTCATCTTCGACAATTTGAATTATGCCATTATTTTTTTGCATCATTTTTTCAGCATTCATTCCTCTAATTCTAATGGAATTATTCAAACTAAATCCAAACCAATTTAATTGATCAAAATATTGTTGAATATTTTCATAAGAATTCTGCGGTAAATTGGCAATATTAAAATAGCTTTTTCCAAAACTGTTGTTTGCGTTGCGATTGTTGTATGAATAATATAAAGGTTGGGTAATCGGATTAAATTCCCAGTTATGAGGTTTAAATTCATCTAAAGAAGCATCGTACATACTTGCCAACAATTCTGCGGCAACTTTATCTCCTTTTGCTCCTTTCACTTTAAAACTCCAGGTTTGCTGTTGTCCAGGCTCTAATTTATCTCTGAAAGTTACCGTTTCAATTTCGAGTTCTTTTTTTTCATAGGGCACTGAAATAGGTAAGGTGCCGCTTTTGAACGCATTAAAATTGCTAAAACTGTAATGAACGGCAAATCCGCCAAAGTCTTTTATGGTGACCGGAATTTGAACAAATTTCGAATTATTTTCCAGGTGAATAATTTGGGTATCAATTATTTTATGGTCCTTTTCTATGTCGATAGTGACAAATAGATTTTTTGAAGCCGAACCAACTTTGAGTACCACATTTTCAAAGGGTTTGTAACTATGCTTATCTGTTGAAATCACAAATAATTGATTGTCGGCAACCTGATTTTCAGTAGCGCTATAAACGGTAAATAATTTTTTATCGGTCACTTTTTGTCCGTATTTATCGGCGGTTTCCAATTCCACCACATATTGGCCAGACAGCCATTTTTGAATTTTCTTCAGCTGAATTTTGTTGTTTTTTGAGGTGTCAAAATTTTCTTCAAAAACCAAAGCGCCTTTTGGCCAGTTTTTAATTTCATTTTCATAGGCGTAAGCTTCATTCGGAAATTTATTTCTGAAGATTTCTTCGCTGAGTTCCTGATAATCGGGCGCATTCCAAGGACGTACTCTCAACACATTTTTTGGTGCCTGCAATTTGTATATTTTCAAGTTTCCTTTGGCGAAAACAATTTCATCATTCAGGTTTTTGGTTACAACCGTAATTTCATTATCTTTTTTATTTTTATCGATTTCATTGGCTATCTGAATTTCAGCAATCAAGGCGTGGTAACCAACTTTTATTTCGGTAGTGGCGATGCG
>DATIRG010000578.1:0-10494 GCA_035470005.1 Lutibacter sp.
ACCACTTCCCGAATTGCTTTCGCTTCTTCTGTTAGTTTAAATGTGTCTTCAAACATCATGGCAGCCGATAAAACTGTGGCCAGCGGATTTGCGATATCTTTTCCTGCAGCCTGCGGATAAGAACCGTGAATTGGTTCATACAAAGCGTTTTTTTCGCCAACGGAAGCTGAAGGCATCAAGCCCATAGAGCCAGAAATTACCGAAGCTTCATCGGTTAAAATATCGCCAAACAAGTTTTCTGTAATCAACACGTCGTAAGAATTTGGCCATTGCACCAAACGCATGGCAACCGCATCAACAAACTCATAAGAAACGGTGACTTCCGGATAATCTTTTTCCATTTTTTGAACGGTTTCTCGCCACAATCTTGAAGTTTCCATCACATTTGCCTTATCCACACAACACAATTTTTTTGTGCGCGTCATTGCCAGTTCAAAGCCTTTTTTTGCCAAGCGGATCACTTCTTCTCTGGTATAAGTGCAGGTGTCAAATGCGGTTTCCCCGTCATCTTTTCTTCCTTTTTCACCGAAATAAATACCACCTGTCAATTCCCGCAGAAAAACCAAATCGGTGCCTTCTATGCGTTCCCGTTTTAAAGGAGAATTGTCTATCAATGAAGGAAAAGTAAATGTGGGTCTGATGTTTGCAAACAATCCCAATTTTTTACGCATTTTAAGCAAGCCTTGTTCCGGACGCACTTTTGCGGATGGATCATTGTCGTATTTCGGATGTCCGATTGCTCCAAAAAGCACTGCATCGGCGTTTAGGCAAATTTCATGGGTTTCATCGGGATACGGATCACCAACGGCATCAATGGCCGCAGCGCCTGTAAGGGCGGGTTTCCAAGTTATTTCATGGTTGAATTTAACTGCAACCGCATCACAAACTTTTACTGCCTGGGCGATTACTTCCGGACCAATTCCGTCGCCGGCTAAAAGTGCTATTGTCAATTTCATATGTAGATCTTTATTGTTTTATGGAATAATTTTAAAATTTTGAATTATTCATGATTAATTATTCATTATTGATTCAACCCGCGTTAAGGATTGAAGCGGAAATCCCGGCATTGCGAGTTTGTGAAGCAATATGTTCAACAGATTGTCACGCTCCGCTCGTAATGACGGATTGTAGCGAAAAGCCTGACCCGCAGGGAAACGCCCAAATTTTTATTGTTTTAAACATTCAACATTTTTTGGGTGGCTTTAATTGCGGATACCGTTTGGTCTGAATCGAGCCCTCTTGTAATAAACCTTTTTTCGTCATTTTCCCAGGTGATGATGGTTTCGCATAAGGCATCGGAAGTGCTTCCCGGGGGAATCCTGACCGCATAATCGACCAATTTCGGCAATGTTTTTTTCTTCTTTTTGTATATTTTGTGCAAGGCATTCATAAACGCATCAAACTGTCCGTCGCCGAAAGCGTGTTCTTCATACAACTGTCCGTCCATTTTTACGGCAATCGTTGTGGAAGGTTTTAACCCCTTGGAATGCGTTAAAACATAGGACTCAACAGTGATTTTTTCCTGATACAGATTGCTGTTGAGCACATCGGAAATGATGTAAGGCAAATCTTCCTTGGAAACCAGTTCCTTTTGGTCGCCCAGTTCAATGATGCGCTGGGTCACTTTTTTTAAATCTTCCTGATTGAGTTCGAGTCCTAATTCCTGCAGATTTTTCTCAATATTCGCTTTTCCCGAAGTTTTCCCCAAGGCATAGGAGCGTTTTCTTCCGAAGCGCTCGGGCAATAAATCGTTGAAATACAAATTGTTTTTATTGTCGCCGTCGGCGTGAATTCCGGCAGTTTGGGTGAACACATTTTCACCGACAATCGGCTTGTTTGCAGGAACCCTGATGCCCGAAAAAGCCTCTATCAGTTTGCTGACAGAATACAAAGACGTTTCTTTGACAGAAATTTCAACCTCATTTTTATAGAAATCGTTGATGACCGCAACAACGCTTGCCAGCGGCGCATTCCCGGCACGTTCTCCCATTCCGTTCACGGTAATGTGCAAACCTTTTGCCCCGGCATCGATGGCTTCCATGACATTTGCCACGCTTAAATCATAATCGTTGTGGGCGTGGAAATCGAAATGCAACTTTGGATATTTTTCCGTTATTTTTGAAAAAAACTGATAGGTTTCTTTGGGCGTTAAAACGCCAAGCGTATCAGGCAACAAAATTCTGGCTATGGGCTGCGTGGCTAAAAATGCCAAAGATTCAAAAACATATTCTTGTGAATTTCGCATCCCGTTGCTCCAATCTTCCAAATACACATTGGTGACGATTCCTTCTTTTTGGGCCAATGCAATCGTTTCTTTTATTTCAGAAAAATGTTGCTCTGGCTTTTTTTTAAGCTGGTGCGTTAAATGATTTAAGGAACCTTTGGTCAATAAATTTTGGACCTTTGCGCCTGCTTTTTTCATCCAATCTATCGACTGGCCGCCATCAACAAAAGTGAGCATTTCCACGCGATCGAGATAACCATGTTTTTTTGCCCAATCTGTGATATTTTTTACCGCCTGAAATTCACCTTCCGAAACTCTTGCGGAAGCAATTTCGATTCTGTCCACATGAAGTTCTTCCAGTAAAAGTTTTGCAATGGTCAACTTTTCTGCTGCTGAAAAAGAAACTCCGGAGGTTTGTTCACCATCTCGAAGTGTGGTATCCATAATTTCAATTTTTCTTTTTTTCATGTCGAATCATATTTATTGCAATTTTTCCTGCGGAAAAAAAATGACGGGAATTCACTTGGGTTATAAATTATAGATTTAAAAAGGCCTTGCTTCCGCAAATTCCTGAATTTCCGCTTTCATTTTTGTTAAATAATCAATGTCATCATAGCCATTCAGCATATTTTCCTTTTTGTAGGAATTGATCTCAAATGATTCCTGATTGCCACTTTCCAATAAAGTAATGGTTTGGTTTGGCAAATTCACTTCAATTTCCGTTTCAGGATTTACTTCAATCGCCTTGAAAATTTTGTCTAAAAATTCGGCACTCACCTGAACCGGCAATACCCCAATATTTAAACAATTTCCCCTGAAAATATCGGCAAAAAAGCTTGAAACCACGCATCTGAATCCGTAATCATAAATTGCCCAAACGGCGTGTTCCCTTGAAGAGCCCGATCCGAAATTTTTTCCACCCACCAATATTTTCCCTTTGTAAATAGCGTTGTTCAACACAAAATCCGCTTTTGGCGTATTGTCTGGATTGTATCTCCAATCCCTGAAAAGATTGTCGCCAAAACCTACACGCTCCGTCGCCTTTAAAAAACGCGCCGGAATAATTTGGTCGGTATCCACATTTTCAACTGGTAAAGGCACTGCAGTGCTTTTTAATATTTCAAATTTATCGTAAGCCATTGTTTAAGTATAAAGTATAAAGTTTAAAGTTTAAAGTTTTTTGTTCCCTTTAAATTCCAACCTTCAATTGTTAATTATTAATTAATAAGGTTCTCGGATCGGTTAAAACTCCGGTAACTGCGGTTGCTGCAGCCACTAGCGGACTTGCCAACATGGTTCTTGAACCGGGACCTTGCCGTCCTTCAAAATTTCTGTTTGAAGTGCTTACCGCCCATTTTCCGGCAGGAACTTTATCGTCGTTCATCGCCAAACAGGCTGAACAGCCGGGCTCGCGCAATTCAAATCCGGCCGCGGTAATAATGTCCAGCAGACCTTCTTCTTTTATTTTCGCTTCCACATCATGTGAGCCGGGAACCAGCCAAGCAGTAATATTATCCGCTTTTTTTCTTCCTTTCACAATAGATGCAAATGCCCTAAAATCTTCAATTCTTCCGTTGGTGCAACTTCCCAAAAACACAAAATCCACTTTTTTCCCAATCATTTTATCCCCTTCATGAAATCCCATATATTCTAAGGATTTTCTGTAAGAAGCAACGCCGCCTTCAACCGATTCTGCCTTTGGAATATAGTTTGAAATACCTGTTCCCATTCCCGGATTTGTTCCGTAAGTAATCATCGGTTCAATGTCGCTTGCTAAAAAATTGATTTCCTCGTCAAAAACGGCATCATCATCGCTTTTTAACGTTTTCCAGTAATCCATAGCTTTATCCCAAGCTGCGCCTTTTGGCGTAAACAATCGTCCTTCCACATAACTGAAAGTCTTTTCATCAGGCGCAATAATTCCGCCTCGGGCACCCATTTCGATACTTAAATTGCACACGGTCATTCGGCCTTCCATACTCATATTTTTAAACACATCACCGGCATATTCCACAAAATAACCTGTGGCGCCCGATGCTGAAAGTTTAGAAATCAGGAACAAAGCCACATCTTTTGGCGTAACTCCAAAACCTAGTTTTCCATTCACATTTATGCGCATTTTTTTCGGCTTTGGCTGCATAATGCATTGTGAAGACAGCACCATTTCAACTTCCGAAGTTCCAATACCAAAAGCAACTGCACCAAAAGCGCCGTGGGTTGAAGTATGAGAATCTCCACAAACAATGGTTGCACCCGGAAGCGTAATTCCGTTTTCCGGTCCAACAACATGAACAATTCCGTTTTTTTGGTGGCCCAAACCCCAATGGGTAATTCCCCATTCGGCCGAATTTTCTTCCAAAGCTTTTAGCTGATTTGCGGATAACGGATCTTCAACCGGCAAATGTTGGTTGATGGTTGGCGTATTATGATCGGCTGTTGCGAAAGTTCTGTTAGGATACAACACCGTGTTTTTTCTGCTTTTTAATCCCAAAAATGCGACCGGACTGGTCACTTCATGAATCAAATGGCGGTCGATAAACAACACATCCGGCCCGTCGTTAATTTTTCGAATCACGTGTGAATCCCATACTTTATCAAATAATGTAGTACTCATTTTTACTGTTTTTTTTAGTCAATTTCTTATTTGTGACTATATAAACTTTTTGGTCACAAGAACGGGTGCAAATTTATAAAAAACAATAAAAACCTCAATTTGATTATTTACGAACTACGATACCCAAACTGTTTTTTGGACACCTTTAAGAATAGATTTCCTGATTTATGATTTTATAGAATTTTTTTGTTTTAATTTCATTTTTTTTCGAAGACTATTTACATTGTGATTGACAACGTTTTTTGTAATTATATATTTAATAAATTTTAAAAGGAAATAAACCAATTTTTTAGCTATCATTCAATTATAAATCGATTCTTACAAATTATTCATAGCATTTATTTCTCTTTTGATTTTTGACAACAAACTCTATTCTTCATTAATCTGGTAAAAATCGCGACGTATTTTCCAAATGTTATTCCTTTTTAAGGATAAATTACTACGACATCCAAAAAACTTAATGTGCATTTATTTACAGATTTTATGGTAATTATTGCTAAAATGAATAGAAATTCAATCAGATTTTTCCCAACCATTTTTCGACTTTTAGTCAGTTTTCTGATTTAAATCAAACACGTTTCTATTGTTTTCGATTGTTGAAATCCGTATCTTTAAGGTGAAATTAACAAAAACGCCATGAAACTAATTTTTGAATTTTTTATTTTCATGCTTTTTATTTCCTGCAAAGAGAAAGTGCAGCCGTCTCAAATTGTTCAGTTTCCAAAAATTGAAATTACATACAGCGGTAAAATTATCTCTATCGATACAGCCAGAATTGCCAAAATTAAAGATTCGAATGTTACTGCCTTTTATCGAACTAACCAAAATAATACCTTTTGGTTGACCGATTCCAATCGAAAAAATATCACAACGCTATTCAACAATTTAGAACAAGACGGATTGTTTCCGAAGGATTTCGACTTAAAAAAAATAGAAAATTCAGAAGAAAACTTTGATTATTTAACAGATTCAAAATTGGTGGATTACGATATTTTACTCACGGAAAATTTAAGCCGTTATGTTCAAAAAATATCAAAAGGAAGTTTAAATCCAAAGAAACTTTACAGCAATTGGGAGTTAAAAGAAAACAACATCAACTTAAAAAAATTGCTACTTAATTTTCAGAAAAAAGATTCTTTTGGCTATGCATTAAATGCGGCATCCCCAAATCATATTGTTTACAAACGGCTAAAAACAGCTCTTAAAATTATAAACGCCTTGCCAAAATATGATTTTAAAAATACTGAAATTAAAAATAAAATAGCATTACACGATACTAACGACGCCATTATTGAAGTTAAGAAAAAATTAATCTATTGGAAAGATTTAAAACCGTTAGACAGCATTACGGCTATTTTTGATGAAGCTGCGGAATTGGCCGTCAAGAAGTTTCAAATGCGCCACGGACTTGGAGTAGACGGCGTAATTGGCGGCGGAACAATAGGAGCGTTAAACTTTACAAAAGAACAACGGAAACGACAAATTATTGCGAATATGGAACGATGGAGATGGTTTCCAAGAGAATTTGAGCGTGAATATTTGATTATAAATATCCCAGATTATTCCTTACGAGTTATTAAAAATGATGATACCATAAGAGTTCACAAGGTAATTATTGGCAGGCCATCAAGAAAAACGCCTGTTTTATCATCCAAACTCACTCATTTAATATTTAATCCGACCTGGACTGTTCCTCCAACCATTTTAAGAAAAGATGTGGTGCCGGCAGCACTAAAAAATCGAAATTATTTCAAAAGTAAAAATATTACTATTTATGATTCGAACAATCGGATTGTAAGTCCTTGGCAGTGGAACGCCGGCAGATCAAGAAGTTACAGATATGTCCAAAGTCCAGGCGAAGAAAATTCGCTTGGATTGGTGAAATTTATGTTTCCTAACCGATTTACAATATACCTTCATGACACCAATACCAGAGGTTTTTTTGAAAAGGATATACGTGCATTAAGTTCGGGCTGCATTCGGGTACAAAATCCGTTTGAAATGACTGAATATTTGTTGGATGACCCAGAAAATTGGAATTTGGAAAAAATTGATGAAGCCATAAACACAGGTGAAACATCACAAGTACAAATTCACAAAGAAGTGTACATTCATATTTTATACTGGACTGCCTGGAGCGAAAATGGCATCTTGCAATTTAGGGATGATCTTTACGATTTGGATATGGATTTGTATAAAAAGCTGGATTAAATTTTTATGAAGGATAATAAACGAACAAACAAGATTTGTCTTTAATGGTATCTATAACCTCTTTTGTAAGTTCCTGCGACAAGGCCAAACAACCCAAACTTCTGCCCAATCTTCCGTTTTGTTGGGCAAATTTTTCAGAAACATAATCGGCGCCGTGCACCACTATGGCTCTTGCTCTGGCATTGCTGTTAACGCCTTTATCCAAACCGTCCAATCGCAAAGAATAACCATGTTTGCCGTAATACGTTTCTCCAGTCACATAAAATCCCAAACTGCTTTGATAAGATTCCGGTTTGTCGGAAAATTTAGCTGCAAATTCACTGCCTGAATTTCTTCCATGAGAAACCAACGACTGGAATAAAATACTATTATTTTTTAAGTCGATGACCCATAACCTATTTTCTTTGGAAGACAAACTATAATCAACAAGGGTTAAAATATCTTTTTGGATGATACCTTTTTCTTTCAGTTTAAAATAGCCTTCCATCGCTTTTGTAAAGCTTATTTTGTTGGGAAGCATAAAGTTATTGGTCATCAAATTGTTGTAAACGGCTTCTACTTTAGCTCCAATAGTGCTATTGACAACCGTTTCAGTTAATTTTTTGCTTTCAGGTTTATACGAAAATGCGGAGTTTATTGTGAAGAAAAAAAATCCAATTAACAACAGGGATATTGTTTTATAAATCATTGTAAAATATTAGGGTTCATATCAATTTTTGACTTTTGCAAATTTAAGGATAAATCGTTGCCTTGTCAATAGCATTTTGTATATTTAATTGAATTTTAACATTTTGGGTTTTTGTATATTTCAAAATGGACAGTGATGAAATTTAAAAACTGTAAAAATCAAATTTTATTGTATAATTTTAAAGCTATTTAATATTCAATCTTCATACGCTTCCGTCCTTGTTCTTTTACTGAAAATTTAAATGATGTTTTTGATGTGTATTTTTCTCCCGGATTTATAATTGAAAAGGAGATTTAATTTCAACATTAAATCTCCTTTTTTTGTCGGCCCCGTGGGTTTCGAACCCACGACCTACTGATTAAGAGTCAGTTGCTCTACCAACTGAGCTAGAGGCCGAATTAGCTCAGTAAATTTAATGATAATAATATTATTCCAAGACTATTTTATCGATAACAAATTCAAAATTTTCATTCACTTTGTTGCCAATCATGAATCCGACTTCTTCCAATTCTTCCGCAGGGAAATTAGGCATATTTAATTTCCTTCCCCTAAAAGTTGGTTCTAGCGCAGAAAGTTTTATTTCAATAGTTTGCCATTCGCCTGTTGTTTCAAAATAGAAATCATAAGCTTGTTGGTCATTTTTGTTTGTCTTCGCCCTAAATTGATAGCGCTTGCCATCTCCTTTTAGGCGTATTGTAAATTTTTTGAAACCAGAGATTTTCTTCTGATTAAACCGATGTCTTAACGATGAAAATCCGCCATTATTTTCCAGGGAAACATTTCCTTTAAAAACACCATTGCCTTCGTCATTTAAATAAAATTTACTGCTGGATAGACCACCCATCACCGCATCGTTCACAATTTGCCAATCGGAAATGTCACTTTCTTTTTTAAAATCAAAAATTACCATACTGTTAATTAATGCGATTGAAACCATTAAAATTAAATGTGTTAAAACCATTGTTTCTAAAATTCATTTTAAAATTTAATTGTTCAGATAAATATAGGCATTTAAAGAACTCGCGACTATAAGCCATATAAAATAAGGAACAATTAACCATGTTTTCTGTTTCATAACATTTCTGAAATTCAGCAAAAAATAACCTACCACAACCGTTAATAAAACAATCACCATCAATCCCATTAAAACCAAATGCTGGTTAAAAAAGAAGTAATTCCAGGATGTATTTAAAACGAATTGCACAAAAAACAACAGCCAAATATTGACCGTGGATTTTGCCTGAATTAAATAAGCCATATAAATCGAAAAAAAGATCATTATGGTGGTCCAGGCAACACCAAAAACCCAGCCTGGTGGTGTCCAAGGCGCTTGATTAAGCGCCGCATACCAACTATCTTGCGGTCCATTGTTCATTAACAAAGTACCTATTCCCAAAGCACCAAAATTTAGCACTAAAAAAACAAACAACCAAAGCGCTTTTTTCATTTAGAGTTGTTTTAAGATTTTAGAACTCATCGGATTGGTTAAGGAGAAATAATAATCAATAAAATTTCCTTGCTCATCAATCAAATATTTTTGAAAATTCCATTTTACCGAACTGCTTTTAACTCCGTTTAATTCTTTTTTGGTGAGCCATTGGTATAGTGGATGTTGATTGTCCCCTTTTACATCGACTTTCTCTGTCATTAAAAAGGTAACACCATAATTTACCTGGCAAAACGATTGAATTTCTTGCGCATTTCCGGGTTCTTGTCCGCCGAACTGATTACAAGGAACGCCGATAATCACCAATTTATCCTGATACTTTTCGTGCAATTTCTGCAAATCGGCAAATTGTTTTGTAAATCCGCATTCTGATGCGGTGTTTACAATCAGTATTTTTTTTCCTTTAAACTTTGATAAATCTATTTTTTCACCCGTTAAACCAGTGATGGAAATATCATAAATTGATGGTTTAGCATTCATAATTTTCAAATTAGGAGTTGTTAAAAACGTTGAGACAAACAAAGTTATTGAAGTAACTAAAATTAAAGCTATTTTCATTTTTTAAATTGACAATCGCAAGTTTAATCTCTTTTCGATTTTCTGTTTGATTACCGTTAACCTTTTCATCAAATCCATTAATTCCGGATTTTTGGTTGTCTTATAAACTTCATTTAAACTTAAAATTAACGATTTCACTTCTCTTGAAGCCAAAATACGCTCATTTGTTGTTTTTAATATCATTTTACGTTGCTCAAATTCTAATGCATTTTGTACTAATTCCATATGTTTTTATTTTAAATATGTTGTAATTGATTAAGTTTTGAGGATTTCTGTTGATGCCAATTTGGCTATTTCAAATGATTTGCCTCGTTAAAATGGCTGATTTAATAAGCTCAATGATAAAATTAAACGATTCT
The DNA here is from genome assembly GCA_035470005.1 of Lutibacter sp. Lineage (GTDB taxonomy): Bacteria > Bacteroidota > Bacteroidia > Flavobacteriales > Flavobacteriaceae > Lutibacter. The sequence continues at coordinate 10,102 of DATIRG010000578.1, forward strand.
GTTTAACTTTATATCGGTAAATTTAAACAATTTAAGTGGTTACTTTAAACATTTACGATCTTATCTGCTTATAGCTCAATAAGCATAATAGATACTGACGTAAGTAATTTCATTTTTAATACCACGTTTTTAGCACGATTTAAAAATGTTTGAAAATTCAAAATTGTGATTTCAGTTAAGAGATAAAATTTGGTTTTATGTAAAAAATACAAAATTGTGAATTTTTTACATAAAAAAAGAGAACCTATTTCTAAGTTCTCTTTATAGTAGCGGGGACTGGACTCGAACCAGCGACCTTCGGGTTATGAGCCCGACGAGCTACCTGCTGCTCTACCCCGCGATTTGGATTGCAAAGATACATCTTTTTTTAAAAAAGCAATAAGTTTTTTAAAA
>DATIRG010000579.1:0-2392 GCA_035470005.1 Lutibacter sp.
AATATTTATATGTATTCTTTTTTTTGTTTTTTTATACATATTTGTATACTTTTGAACTAATATTCATACTTATATGTATAAATTCAACAGCTAATGAGAAACAAAAAAAAATTACTTATAGAACAACTGGACCAAAAATTAGCTAAATTTAAAGATGCCGGAATGGTTTTGGTCCCGCAAAAAGGTTGGATCAATACAATTCGAACTGCGCTAAATATGACTAGGGACCAATTAGGAGCTAAACTTAAATTAACGAAAGGAGCAATTCAAAAAATTGAAGAAAGAGAAGCTGCGGGTCAAATTACCATTAATAAATTAAGGGATATTGGTCAGGCATTGGATATGCAATTTGTATATGGTTTTGTTCCTAGAGATGGAACCATCGACAACTTAATCAACGCCAAGGCTGAAAAATTGGCCCAAGAAATTGTATTAAGAACAAATCAAAATATGAAATTAGAGGACCAAGGAATTGGGAATGATAAAATTAATGTATCTATTAAAGATTTGGCCAATGAAATTAAAAGAGAAATGAGAAAGTCATTATGGGATTAGAATTACAATATGCAGATGGTCAAACTCCTTTAGATGAAGGAGAAAAAGAAGGTCTAAAGATAAAGTCAATAACAACACAGGAAGAGTTGGATGAATTTGAGCAGTTAAATATTGAAAAGGCAGTTGAATGGACAATTCATTCCAAATTAAAACCGGAAAAAATATTGGCTGAAAAGTTTATAAAAGATTTACATAGAAAAATGTATGGAGATGTATGGAAATGGGCAGGAGAATTCAGAAAATCAGACAAAAACATAGGAGTCAAGTGGATGCAGATTGGTTTAGAGCTAAAGAATCTTTTGGACGACACGAAATTTTGGATAGACAACAAAACATGCTCACCAGAAGAGATTTCAATCAGATTCAAACATAGAATTGTAGCAATTCACTGTTTCCCCAACGGGAATGGCAGACATTCTAGAATGATGGCCGACATTATTATAGCATCTATTTTTGGAAAGGAAATATTTTCTTGGCATAAATCAAATATGGTAAAAGCAGACGAAATAAGAAAAGAATATATTGAAGCTTTAATAAAAGCCGACAATGGAAATATAAATCCTTTAATTGAATTTGCTAAAAACTAAGCTCAATATTTCGCATAAAAAATTGCTAAATCGAGACCGACAGCATGTCTCTTACTGTTAAAATAACTAAATTTAACAAGCTGAAAAATTGAAGTTTATAAAATGCTGTTTTTTCATCCTCTAAGCTGTTGCACAAAGATTCATAAAGAAAACACAGAGGTTCACAAAGTGTAGTAGCACAAAAATTATTGGCCATTATTGGCTTATAATTTTAACCGCAAGGAGCGCCAGGTTTTTTACAAGGAACGCAAAGTATTTATTTTAAACTTAACACTTTGCAATCATTGAGCCTTCTTTGCGAACATTGCGGTTAATCCGACTTTTAGAGAGCCTCTTTTTATAAATTCAAACTATTTTTACAAGCCAAAAGCTGCTTTAACCTGAGGGACAAAATCTAATTTTTCCCAGGTAAAAAGTTCTACGTCAAGGGTAATTTCGGTGCCGTCAACATTCTCAAATGTTTTTTTGACAACCTCATTTTTTCTTCCCATATGTCCGTAAGCCGCAGTTTCCAGATAAATAGGTTCACGCAGTTTTAAACGTCTTTCAATAAAGGCCGGGCGCATATCGAAAAGTTGTTCAACTATAACGGCAATTTCACCATCCGATTTTTTCACTTTTGAAGTTCCGTAGGTATTTACATAAATTCCCATAGGTTTTGCAACGCCAATGGCATAAGAAACCTGGACCAAAACTTCATCGGCAACACCTGCAGCAACCAAATTTTTGGCAATATGTCGTGTGGCATAGGCACCGCTTCTGTCCACTTTACTTGGATCTTTTCCTGAAAACGCCCCACCGCCGTGCGCGCCTTTTCCGCCGTAAGTGTCCACAATAATTTTTCTGCCCGTCAATCCGGTATCACCGTGCGGACCGCCAATCACGAATTTTCCGGTTGGGTTTACGTGGTAAATAATGGCATCATTAAACAAAGCTTGTATGCCGGAAGGCAATGTGGCCACAACTCTCGGAATTAAAATTGCGATCACGTCACTTTTAATTTTAGCCAGCATCGCTTCATCCGTAGGTCCAAAGTCGTCGTGTTGCGTAGAAACCACAATGGTATTAATTCTTACAGGAACATTGTCACCAGAATATTCAATGGTCACCTGACTTTTAGCATCGGGACGCAAATAGGTGATTTCTTTGTTTTCCCTGCGCAATTCAGCAAGTTCCAATAAAAGTTTATGGCTTAAATCCAAAGCTAAAGGCATATAATTTTCCGTTTCATTGGTGGCGTAACCAAACAT
>DATIRG010000580.1:0-11157 GCA_035470005.1 Lutibacter sp.
AAACGGTTTCGTGATTTTTTTAATGTTTTTTTTAGAGGCCGTTTCAAAAGTGAAATGGGTTTCCCAATAGTTGGAAGTCGCCAAATCAAACAACCCATAAAATTGTTTGATATCTTCCGTGTCAACAATTTTAGAAAATAAATTTTGATGGCTGTGATACACCATCGCCAAGTGGGACAACCGAATTGTCGGGAAATTATTTGGCCGCAATCTGAAAAAATGAATCTGACCATTTGAAATGGGCACCAATTGAAATTTCACTTTCAAAAAATTGTATTCCTTTTTAAGATTTTCAAAATATTCCGATTCATAATCCTTCGAAAGCATTCCGGCCTGGCCAAAAAACAAGGCTTCCAGCTGTTCTAAATTACCGGAAACTTTTCTAACAATTGAAAAATCAATGGAATTGGCAAAATTCATAAATACTTCGGAATTTATCTTCAACCCAAAATTTTTGGCCAATAAAACAAACAAGGCAGCTTCCCAATTGTTATTTAATTTATTAACAGTGTTTTGAATTTGTTCCGACTTATTTTCGAGCCTTTCCACATAAAGTCGCTCAATCCAATTTGTTAAAATAAAGGAATCGACACTTGCAATGTCTTTTTCACAATTGATCCAGTTTTTATTTTTGCTGAAAAGCTGCTGGTAATTGTCCAATAATTCCTTCGAAATATAATTTTTAAGTTCTAATGTGGCAATTGGCTGATTTGATTTTCTGAAAACATCGACGGAATGTTCCCAAACCACATGTAAAATCACCGAATCGTAATTCTCGTCAATTTCATGGTTGTGCATATACCAATCGGATGAATTTAAATGAATCTCAACATTTCCTGCCCAAAGCTGGTTGTTGATAACCAATTTGGCATTCAAAAAATCGGGACCGGCATTCAGATTGGCGGTTCCTGCGGAGATAATTTCAATGATTTCACCTTTGGTAGATTTCAATTGAGCGCCGGAAAACAATTTAAGTTTCCACACAAAATGTAGTAAATTTTCTTTCATAGCAATTTATTAACAACTTAAAAGTACACATTTACTTTTAGTAAAAAAAATTGAATCAGAATTTAGCTGTTTTCGGTATTTTTAAATTATTTTTGTTCCTTATAAAATTTAAGTAAATGAACATCATCAACAGTTTGGAATGGAGGTATGCGACCAAAAAATTTGATCCTTCAAAAAAATTGACCGTACAGCAGATTGAAACACTAAAAATAGCGTTTAATTTAACGGCGACTTCATTTGGTTTACAGCCTTTAAAACTGATTGTGATTGAAAATAAAGCGCTTCAGGAAGAATTTGTGAAATATTGCTATTACCAACGTCAGGTAGCCGATGCTTCTCACCTTTTGGTTTTATGCATTGAAAATGACACACCAACGGAAGCTATTAATGCCTATTTTGATTTGGAAAAAGAAATTAGAGGCACTTCAGAAGAAGTAATTTCTAAATTTAGAAATCAGCTTGTTGATATGTACAAAAGCAAAACTTTGGAAGAAAAACAATTATCGGCAACATACCAAACTTATATTGCATTGGGTAATTTAATGACCGTTTGCGCCATTGAAAAAATTGACAATTGCCCTATGGAAGGATTTGTGCCTGAAAAAATTGACGAATTGCTAAATTTATCGGCACAAAATTTAAAATCTGTATTATTGATGCCTGTTGGTTTTAGGGCTGAAGATGATTTTATGAGCACAATGAAAAAAGTAAGAAAACCCTTAAATGAAACCGTTTTAGAAATATCATAAAAACTCAAACAACAAGAAAATGACAAAAGATATAAGAGCTCTTGAACCTACTGAACTTTGGAACAATTTTGCCGATTTAAACGCGGTACCAAGAGGTTCTAAAAAAGAAGAACGTGTAATTCAATTTATGGTTGATTTTGGGAAAAAATTAAATCTGGATACCGTAGTTGACCATGTTGGTAATGTGATTATCAAAAAACCAGCTTCAATAGGCATGGAAAATCGCAAAACAGTGGTATTGCAATCGCACTTGGATATGGTGCACCAAAAAAATTCTGACACCAATTTTAATTTTGATACAGAAGGAATTAAAATGGTTGTTGATGGCGATTGGGTTCGTGCTGATGGCACAACACTTGGTGCCGATAATGGTATTGGCGTTGCAGCAATCATGAGTGTTTTGGCTTCAAAAACCATCAAACATCCTGCAATTGAAGCATTGTTCACTATTGATGAAGAAACCGGAATGACAGGTGCTATGGGATTGCAGGCCAATTATTTAAATGGCGAAATACTGCTAAATCTGGATACTGAAGAAGATGATGAAATTGACATTGGCTGTGCCGGAGGCATAGATGTTACTGCTGATAATACCTATAACGAAGTTGGAGCTCCAGTAAAAAGTGGCGGTTATTCAATTTCCATTACAGGTTTAAAAGGCGGACACTCCGGAATGGATATTCATAAAGGATTGGGAAATGCCAATAAAATTATGAACCGTTTACTATATGAAACAAAAGAATTTATCAGAATTTCGGAAATTAACGGCGGAAGCTTGCGTAACGCCATTCCTAGAGAAAGTTTTGCAACCATTTCTGTTGCCGAATCCAGAAAAGAGGCTTTTATAAAAAAGGCAAACAAATCCATCAAAGAAATTAAAGCTGAACTTACAACTGTTGATCCTAATTTGGACATTAAAATTTCTGAAGTGAAAACTCCCGAAAGAGTGATGACAACCATAAGCCAAAATACGTTGCTTAACATGATTTATGCTGCGCATAACGGCGTTTATAGAATGAGCAATGATATGAAAGATTTGGTGGAAACTTCAAATAATGTCGCTCGGGTAATTGTGAAAGATGAAAGCGTGAAAATCTTGTGTTTAACAAGATCATCCGTTGAATCGGCGAAATTTGATTTGGCAAATGCGCTAAAAGCTACTTTTGAGTTGGCAGGATATGATGTAACATTATCAGGCTCTTATCCAGGATGGAAACCGAATGTAAACTCGCCAATTTTAAAGCTTTTAACAGAAACCTATGAAAAATTGTTTAACGATAAAGCGAATGTTGTGGCCTGTCATGCCGGATTGGAATGCGGTATTTTAGGAACCAATTATCCTGCGATGGATATGATTTCTTTTGGACCAACTATTCAAGGAGCACACTCACCCGATGAAAAAGCGAATATTAAATCCTCTCAGAAATTCTGGAAATTTTTACTCACTATTTTGGAGAATATTCCAACAAAAAAATAAAAAATTAAAGAGGCTTGAAATTTCAAGCCTCTTTTGCTTTTTAGCGCTTTGTTAACAATATAAACTTTCAAAAACCATAAATAATTGTATTTTTACGGCTTAAAATAATTGGAGATTCTTTTATGGGAAAAATTATTGCAATTGCCAATCAAAAAGGAGGTGTTGGCAAAACTACAACCACTATTAATTTAGCTGCCGCGTTGGGTATTCTAGAAAAAAAAGTGTTGTTAATTGATGCCGATCCGCAAGCAAATGCTTCATCTGGGCTTGGAATTGCCATAGAAGAAGTTGAGTTGGGAACGTATCAATTGTTGGAACATTCCATAACTGCAAAAGAGGCAATTGTCGCTTCAAATTCGCCAAATGTTGACATTATTCCTGCGCATATCGATTTGGTGGCCATAGAAATAGAATTGGTTGATAAGCAAAATCGGGAATATATGCTGAAGGAAGCGCTGAAAGAAATTAAAGATGATTACGATTACATTTTAATAGATTGCGCGCCTTCACTTGGATTGATTACCTTAAATTCCCTTGTTGCTGCAGATTCAGTGATTATTCCTATTCAATGCGAATATTTTGCGCTGGAAGGTTTGGGGAAATTACTAAACACCATCAAAAGTGTTCAAAAAATACACAACACCACGTTGGATATTGAAGGTTTGTTATTGACGATGTATGATTCCCGTTTGCGACTTTCAAATCAAGTGGTGGAAGAAGTGAAAAAACATTTCCAAAGCATGGTTTTCAAAACCATTATTCAAAGAAACGTGCGATTGAGCGAAGCACCAAGTTATGGCGAAAGCATTATAGCTTATGACGCAACCAGCACCGGTGCCGTAAATTATATTAACTTAGCCAACGAAATTTTAAAACTGCATACCAAGGATGGCAAAAGCAATTAAAAAACAAGCAATGGGAAGAGGATTGTCGGCCTTATTGAACAATTCTGACATTACCTCCGCAAACGATAAAAATGCCGATAAACTTGTTGGCAGTATCCTGGAAATTGATTTGGATTTAATTGAAGTAAACCCTTTTCAGCCAAGAAGTTATTTTAATGAAGAATCCTTGCGTGAATTGGCGAGCTCCATTAAAGAATTGGGTGTTATTCAGCCAATAACCATCAGAAAATTAGAAGGAAATAAATTTCAACTGGTTTCAGGAGAAAGAAGATACAGGGCTTCTAAATTAATTGGAAATACCACAATTCCGGCATACATACGACTTGCCAACGACCAGGAAATGCTTGAAATGGCATTGGTTGAAAATATACAACGAAAAGATTTAGACCCAATAGAAGTTGCCTTAACCTACCAAAGATTGATTGATGAAATTGATTTGACGCAGGAAGAAATGAGCAAACGAGTTGGAAAAAAACGATCAACCATCAGCAATTATTTGCGATTGCTAAAACTGGATCCGATAATTCAAACGGGAATGCGTGACGGATTTTTGTCGATGGGACACGGTAGGGCATTGATAAATGTTGAAAATACCGAAGACCAATTAAGCATTTATGAAAAAATAATTGAACAAAAATTATCAGTTCGCCAAACGGAACAATTGGTAAAAGATTTAAAAGAAGGCGTTGTTGCAAAACCTAAAAAACAGGTTAAAGAAGCCAAACTTCCAACTTTTGTAAATGATGGTTTAAAAGCTTTCAGCAACTACTTCGGACATAAAATTGACATCAAATTATCGGGAAAAGACAAAGGGAAAATCAGCATTCCATTTCATTCCGAAGAAGATTTTAACCGATTAAAAAAATTATTGGAATAAGTGCTTAAAAAAAAGTTATATAGCTATTTACTCATTGCCGTTTTAACGGTATTTACTGGCTATACGCAAACGGAAGCTGAAATTAAAATTCAGGATACAATAAAACCCTCCAGCGATAATTTTAAGCCACTTTCACCTGCAAGAGCAGCATTTTATTCCGCTGTTTTACCCGGACTTGGACAAGCTTTCAACAAAAAATATTGGAAAATCCCTATTGTTTACGGAGCTTTGGGGTCTGGCGTTTATTTTTATCAGTCAAATAACGACAATTTCAACAGGGCCAGAACGGCCTACAAATTAAGAATCAATGAAAAGCCCGATGAATTTGACGGGCTAAACGGAAATATTCTTTTATCAAAAGACGCTTTAATCTCCGCGCAAAAATCTTATAAAAAAGACAGGGATTTGTCACTGCTAGTTACCGCGGGTTTGTATATTTTGCAAATTGTGGAAGCCAGCGTCAATGCGCATTTATTGCAGCACAATGTAGACAGCAATTTATCCATATCGCCGCAAATAATTCGCGATGATTTCAACCACAAATCAATTGTTGGCGCATCCGTTAATTTTAATTTTTAGTGATGAAGATAGCTTTATTGGGTTACGGAAAAATGGGCAAAACAATCGAACAAATTGCGTTGCAAAGAGGTCATGAAATTGTATTGAAAATAGATGAAAACAGTGCGGATTACAACATTACTTTGGCTGATGTTGCCATTGATTTTAGCATTCCAGCAGCTGCTTTCAAAAATATTTCAAATTGTTTACACAATAATGTGCCCGTAATTAGCGGTACAACAGGATGGTTGGATAAATTGCCCGAAGCTATTGAACTTTGCAAACAAAAAAATGGCGCTTTTATTTCTGCTTCTAATTTTAGTTTGGGCGTCAATATCTTTTTTGAATTAAATGCACATTTGGCAAAAATGATGCGTAATTTAGAGCAGTATTCCATTTCAATAGAAGAAATCCATCATACCAAAAAATTAGATGCCCCAAGTGGCACCGCAATTACCTTGGCTGAAGGAATTATTGAAAATTCTGACAAAGAAAGTTGGGCTTTAAATGTAACAACTAACGAAAACGTCATACCAATAACAGCAAAACGTATTGATGAGGTTCCCGGAACACATACTGTTGCCTATAAATCGGAAGTTGATACTTTAGAAATTAAACATACAGCACACAGCAGAGACGGTTTTGCTTTAGGCGCAGTAATAGCAGCAGAATGGTTGGTGGGAAAAACTGGTGTTTTTACCATGAAAGACGTTTTGGGTCTTAAATAACATTAAAAAAATTCAATTATGACAATGATACAATGGTTTATATTTTTCTTGATCGTTCAGGTAATTCACTTTGCTGGAACTTGGAAATTATACGTAAAAGCTGGCAGAAAACCTTGGGAAGCAATTGTACCGGTTTATAACGCCATTGTGCTGTTGAAAATATTAAAAAGACCAACCTGGTGGGTGATTTTATTATTTATTCCCATCATTAATTTATTGATGTTCCCAGTAATTTGGGTTGAAACTGTTAGAAGTTTTGGAAAATACAAAACGATTGATTCGGTTTTGGCTGTGATCACACTTGGTTTTTATATTTATTATTTAAACTATATCGCCGATGTAAATTATGTGGCTGAACGCAGTTTAAAATCAAGAACTGAAGTAGGAGAATGGGTAAGTTCTATTGTATTTGCCATTGTTGCAGCAACTTTGGTTCATACTTATTTTATGCAGCCGTATACGATCCCAACTTCCTCATTGGAAAAATCGTTACTGGTTGGCGATTTCTTGTTTGTAAGCAAATTTCATTATGGCGCAAGAACACCAATGACCGTTATCGCTGCGCCAATGGTTCATGATTCATTGCCGTTAATGAAAGCAAAATCATATTTAAAAGTTCCGCATTTACCTTATTTCAGGTTACCAGGTTTTGAAAATATTAAACGCAACGAAATTGTGGTTTTTAACTGGCCGGTTGATACTGTTCGGTTTTTTAGGGATAAATCAAGAATTCACATAGACAAACCGATTGACAAAAAATCGAATTATGTACAAAGATGCGTGGGTATTCCCGGAGATTCTTTGGAAATAAGAGAAGGCTACATTTACATCAATGGCGAAAGAACAGTGCTTCCCGACAGGGCGCTAACGCAATATATGCACAAAGTGGAAACTGACGGACAACAAATTTCTGCAGCTGTATTGAAAAGATATAATGTTACTGAGGGCCAGCCTTTAGGCGATTACTACTTATTGAACCTTACGGATGAGAATGCGGCTAAATTGAAATCAAATCCTTTGGTAAAAAGGGTCACCAAATTACTTTCACCCAAAGGAGAATATACAGAATCCGTATTTCCGCATAACAGCCAATACGCCTGGTCGATTGATAATTACGGACCAATTTATATTCCTGAAGCAGGCAAAACCGTTGAATTAAACGCCAAATCGTTGCCTTTTTACAAACGAATTATTGAAGTTTATGAAAACAATAATTTAACAACCAGCGGAGACGAAATTTTCATCAACGGAAAACTGGCAACCACATATACCTTTAAACAAGATTATTATTGGATGATGGGCGATAACAGACATAATTCTGAAGATGCTCGTTATTGGGGTTATGTGCCATTCGACCACGTGGTTGGTAAACCTGTTTTTATTTGGTTTAGCTGGGACAGCAATGGAGAAGGAATTGCCCAAAAAATTAGATGGGAACGTGTTTTCACCACGGTTCACGGCAGCGGAAAACCAGTTTCATACTTATATTATTTCTTAGGAGCATTGGCGTTATGGTATGCTATTAGCTTTTTCAGAAAGCGTAAAAAAGCCGAATAAATAGATGATTTTATTGCAGCCAACTTATTTTTCTCCAATTCTGCAATATGTTGTCATTGCAAATGCTGATGAAATTATTTTTGAAACAGAAGATAATTTTCAGAAACAAACCTACAGAAACAGGTGCTATATTTATACCGCGCAAGGAAAACAGTTATTAAATGTGCCGGTTCAACATACCAAAGAAATTAAGCAAAAAACGAAAGACGTAAAAATTGATTATAAGGATGATTGGCACAAGCAACAGTTAAAAACCTTAAAAACAGCCTACAGTTCATCGCCTTATTACGAGTTTTATATCGATGATTTATTGCCGGTTTTTGAAAAAAAAATTCATTTTTTATTGGACCTGAATTTTTTGACGCACAAAATTATCATGGATGCCTTGCAGCTTGAAATTCCGACGAAAAAAACAACGGAATATGAGAAAGAACCCAACATATTGGATTTAAGAATTTTGGCCGAAGACAAACCAAAAATAACTTATAATCTCGATCGCTACATCCAGGTTTTTTCTGAAAATCACGGATTTATTCCAAATTTAAGCATCTTGGATTTACTTTTTATGGAAGGTCCAAACGCGCTTAATTATCTGGAAACACAAAAAATTAATTTTTAGTTTTGGAAATCCTTCGATCTATCACGCATTACGGAATGCACTTTTTACTTCCGGGTGCGATTGCTTTCTATTTCTTCAGAGATAATTGGAAAAAAGTTTGGTTGATTTTTATTTTAACCATGTTGGTAGATTTAGATCATCTGTTGGCTACGCCGATTTTTAGTCCGACAAGATGCAGCATTAATTTTCACATTCTTCACTCCTATTATGCCATTGCAATATATTTTGCAGCACTTTTCTTCAATAAAACAAGAATTGTTGCCATTGGTTTATTGCTTCATATGTTAACAGATGCCATTGATTGTTTTTGGATAAATTAATAAAAGATAAATTTATCTTTTATTAATTTATTTCTTATCTTTGTCAAAAATTAAACATATGTCTGAATTAAAAAATAGAACAATCGCCGAAATTGTGAGCGATGATATCAGCACCGCTTCCGTATTTAAAAAGTATCAATTGGATTTTTGCTGTGGCGGCGGAAAAACAGTTGAAAATGCCTGTAAAAAAGCAAATATCAATGTTGATGATGTTGTCAATGATTTATTGAATAACAAATCAAAAAATGAAACGCCGAATTTAAATTTTAAAGATTGGAGTGCTGAATTTTTAGCCGATTATATTGTGTATGTCCACCATACTTATGTGAAACAAAATTTAGGCATCATAACTGAATTTGCCGAAAAAGTTGCCAGTGTTCACGGCCAGCACGAACCAAGGACCATTGAAATTGCATCATTGTTTTCGAACATTTCCAGTGAATTGACTTCCCATATGTCAAAGGAAGAAGGCATATTGTTTCCGGCTATCAAGGCCAAAACCGAAAATCATAATTTTGAATTGGATGAAAAAACTATTTCGATATTGGAAGACGAACACGAAGAAGTTGGCGATCTGGTTAAGAAAATTCAAGAATTGAGCGACAATTTTACAACGCCGGAATGGGGTTGCAACACCTTTAAAGCACTTTATTTTAAATTGGAGGAATTTACCAATGATTTATTTCAACATATCCATTTAGAAAACAATATTTTGTTTCCGAAAGTGAAAAACCTATAGCAAAACCCCAAAAGTAAAAAGGCTGCCAGAATTAATTTTCAGACAGCCTTTTTTTATTTTATGTGGTATTTTTTATCTTATCAGTTTTTTAAACTTGATTCTTTTTGGCGTTAAATCACCACCCAAACGTTTTTTCTTGTTCTCTTCATAATCCGTAAAAGAACCTTCAAAATAATAAACTTCAGAATTTCCTTCAAAAGCCAAAATATGGGTACAAACTCTGTCCAAAAACCAACGGTCGTGACTTATAATCACCGCGCAACCCGCAAAGTTCTCCAAACCTTCTTCCAAAGCACGCAAAGTGTTGATGTCTAAATCGTTTGTTGGCTCATCCAATAACAACACGTTTCCTTCTTCACGCAAGGTCATTGCCAAATGCAACCTGTTTCTTTCACCGCCCGAAAGTGTGCTCACTTTTTTATTTTGATCGCTTCCGGAAAAAATAAATCGGCTTAAATAAGCGCGGGAATTTACCTGTCTGCCACCCATTAAAACCAATTCCTGTTCATCGGCAAAATTTTGCCAAATCGTTTTTTCAGGATCAATGTTTGAATGACTTTGGTCTACATAAGCGATTTTGGCAGTTTCACCCACAATAAACTCGCCTTTATCAGGTGTTTCTTCACCCATAATCATTTTGAAAATGGTGGTTTTACCGGCACCATTCGGACCAATAACGCCAACTATACCAGCCTGAGGAAGTTTAAAGTTTAAATTTTCATATAATAATTTATCGCCAAACGCTTTTGAAACACCAATAGCATCAATTACATTTGTTCCTAAACGAGGACCGTTTGGAATGTAAATTTCCAGTTTTTCATCCAATTGATTTTGATCCTGGCTCATCAATTTATCATAATTCGACAAACGGGCTTTTGATTTTGCATGACGGCCTTTTGGCGCCATTCGCACCCATTCCAACTCTCGTTCCAATGTTTTTTGGTGTTTGGATGCCTGTTTGGATTCTTGCGCTAATTTTTTTGATTTTTGCTCTAACCAGGTAGAGTAATTTCCTTTCCAAGGTATTCCTTCTCCCCTGTCCAACTCTAAAATCCATCCCGCCACATTGTCCAAGAAATATCGGTCGTGCGTAACGGCAATTACCGTTCCTTTATATTGTTGCAAGTGATTTTCCAACCAATGCACAGACTCTGCATCCAAATGGTTGGTAGGCTCATCCAGCAATAAAATATCAGGTTCCTGTAACAGCAATCTGCATAAAGCGACTCTTCTGCGTTCTCCCCCCGAAAGATTTTTGATTGGCGTGTCGCCATCAGGCGTTCTTAAGGCGTCCATCGCAATTTCAAGTTTGGTGTCCAGTTCCCATGCATTAGAAGCGTCAATTTTATCTTGAAGCACTGCTTGTTGCGCCATTAATTTATCCATTTTGTCGGCATCGGAATACACTTCTTCCAAGCCAAACATCTCATTTATTTTATTGTATTCTTCTAAAATAGCAACGGTCTCCGCCACGCCTTCCTTCACCACATCCAATACCGTTTTGGTATCATCCAACTGCGGTTCCTGAGACAAAAAACCTACAGAATAACCCGGTGCAAAAACCACATTACCCTGATAATTTTTTTCAAGACCGGCGATTATTTTAAGCAAGGTGGATTT
>DATIRG010000581.1:0-2634 GCA_035470005.1 Lutibacter sp.
ATCATAGTAAATATCATATTCAGGAAAATAAATATAACGCACTGATTCGGCTCGGTTCGGATAAAACCATGGCGGAGGCGGCGCGGCAATTCTGGAAGTGACTACAACGGGTCCGCAACTTTCTAAAGAAAACACACAATAAAACAACACGGCAACTGTTAAAAAAACAACTTTTTTCATAATCGTAGCATTTAATAAAACCAATTTACGAAGAATCAAAAATGAACCAAATGATATATATCAATTGATAAAGCGCTGATTTTAAAGTTATTTCTCAGCTTCTTTTTGTTTTTGTCGCTCTAATTTTCTAAAATATCCCCTAAACAGAAAGTTGTGTTTTAAGGCTTCCATATTTTCGTTTAAACGGATGCTTCCTTCTTTGACATTTTTCATTGTTTCATCAATATTATTGACCAAAATAGTATCATTAATCATATAATTTACGGTGCCTTTTCCATTTTTGACATCTAAAATCACCGAATTTAAATTGTCGATTACCGCATCAATGTCCAAGCTCGATTGTTCGATGTTTTCAATAATTGATTTCATTTTATTTGCAGAAGCGGTATCGCTTAACAATACGGCAGCCAGGCTTTCATCGTAATTAACGGCTCTGATAATTTTTTTTAATTCCAGCACTGTCGCAGAAGTATTTGCGCTTGCTGTTTTTAAATTCGAAACGGTTTGTTTCACATCAGAAGCCATTTCGGCATCTTCAATTAACATGCCAATGGTGCCTTTTCCTTCTTTAATTGCTGTGGTGATCTTCAATAAATCGGATGTTAATTTTGCCGCATTGTCATTGGTGGTATTTAGCGTTTCGAGCATATCGGTGGTTGATGTTTTATTGTAAGATTGAATGGTGTCTCCGGGTTTTAAAGCCTTAGAAACCTCTTTTCCGGGCACAATATTTATCACCATGCTTCCAACCAAACCATCAGAGCCAATGGCAGCTACTGCGTTTTTTTTCATATGTTGAAGCATTTTGTCTTCAATAATCATATCAACACAAATGGTGCTGTCATTAATCATCACAATATTTTTTACAGTGCCAATATTGATGCCCGAATAACGTACGTTATTGCCTAATATTAAACCGTTTACATTGTTAAATACCGCGCTTATCCTAAAGGTATTTCCAAAAAGATTTTGCTTGTTTCCGATTAAATAAAGGGCAAAAACAAAAATAATTGTTATGATAAAAATAAACAATCCAAGACTAAATTTTTGTGTATTTGAAGTTTTCATAAGTGAATATTATTTAAAAAATGCCTGAATTTTCTCGTCTTTGTTGGTGGACAATTCCCCAAAAGTTCCTTCAGCATAATTAATGCCGTCAATCAATAAAATCATTCTGTTTGAAATTACTCTGGCGCAATCCACATCGTGGGTAATTATTAGCGATGAGGTTTTATAATTTTGCTGAATATTTCGCATCAACTGTATAATTTCTTTCGCGGTTATTGGGTCGAGCCCAGTTGTTGGTTCATCATAAATGATAATTTTTGGTTTCAGAATTATTGCTCTTGCAAGCGCAATTCTTCTTTTCATACCACCGGAAAGTTCATCGGGCATTAAATCTATGGCGTCTACCAGTCCAACACTTTCCAAAGCTTCAAGCACCAATTTAAGGGATTCTTCTTCCGATTTTTTTTGTTGACGCATAGGAAATTCTAAATTTTCCCGAACGGTCATGGAATCGTACAAGGCGCTTCCCTGAAAAAGAAATCCCAATTGTGTGCGCAATTCATTGAATTCTTTTTGAGGCAGTTTGCTGATGTCTTTGCCCATAATTTCCAAAGAACCTTCGTCGGGTTGCATCAAGCCAACCAAACATTTTATCATTACCGATTTCCCTGAACCGGATTTTCCCATCAACACCAAATTTTCGCCTTCAAACAATTCAAGCGTAAATCCGCTTAGCACGTGATTGTCGCCAAAACTTTTCTTCAAATTTTTGATGCTTAAAATGGGCGCTATGTTTTTTGTTTTATCCATAACTAAAGTTCAAAGAAAATGTCGGTCACAAAAACAGCTATAAAGTCGATGATGAATAAAAGCATGGAGGTATAAACAACGGCAGCGTTCGAGGCTTCCCCAACGCCAACTGTTCCTTTGGTGCAATTATAACCTTTAAACGTTCCCACCAAGCCAATGGCAAAGCCAAAGAAAAATGATTTCACTGTGGCCGGAAGAATATCGGAAAATTCAATGGCATTAAAAACCTTGTTAAAATATAGCTGAAAGGAAACATCGCCTTTTAAATTTTCTACCAGGGCAGAACCAAACAAAGCAATAGTATCACCAAAAATAATAAGCAATGGAATCATGAACGTTGCTGCCATAATGCGCGTTACCACCAAATACTTAAACGGATTTGTGCCGGAAACTTCCATCGCGTCAATTTGTTCGGTTACGCGCATAGAACCCAATTCCGCCCCAATTCCCGAACTTATTTTTCCTGCACAAATAAGCGCAATAATCACCGGGCCAATTTCTCGCACTATGGAAATACTCACCATAGAAGGCATCCAGGATTGTGCGCCAAACTCCATTAAAGTTGGCCGGGATTGCAATGTAAATACCAATCCCAAAATAAAACCGGTAATGCCCACCAAAAACAAGGAGCGATTC
>DATIRG010000582.1:0-1548 GCA_035470005.1 Lutibacter sp.
AATGGTTAACAACCCATATAAAAAGAAGGAATAATATTTTTGAAATTGATGTATTTTCAACCATTTTGAATTTTTGTTGAAACGGATAATTCTGCCTGCATCAATATCTTCATCAAATCCAGGAATATTTGTAAATGTATGGTGCAAAACATTGTGCTGCACTTTCCAGTTATACACATTTCCTGCCAAAATGTACATACTGCTTCCCATGATTTTATTCACCCATTTTTTGCTCGAAAAAGATTCATGATTGCTGTCGTGCATCACATTCATTCCTACACCTGCCATCCCAATTCCAATCACAACGGTTAATAAAAGCAATAACCACTGTGGCATGGAAATGGTTAAAATTAAAACCAAAGGCACTAAAAATATGCTGAACATGATGATGGCCTTGGAATATAATTTCCAATTGCCGGTGCGTTTTAGCCCATTTTCCTTAAAATAAGCGTTAACCCTTTTATTTAATGTCTTGAAAAAAATTGCTTTGTCTGTTCTAGAAAAGCTTATGGTATTATTTGTCATAAAAATTTATATGTATAAATATAGCCATTAAAGCGCCAAAATTACGCCATTCATGTTTCGTTAAATAACTTTTGTGAAAAATATAACATTTTTTCAAAAGATGTTAATTTAATTTAGGAAACCGTAATTTTGTGCTCACAATACTGCAAATATATGGACATCATTTTAAAATACTTCCCCGATTTATCGGAAAATCAACGCTCCCAATTTTCACAATTGGTGGAATTATACGCTATTTGGAATGCCCAAATCAATGTAATCTCAAGAAAAGACATTGATGAATTGCCAATTCGTCATGTGTTGCATTCCTTGGGCATTGCGAAAGTGCAGCCATTTAAACCCGGTGCACGAATTTTGGATGTTGGAACAGGCGGCGGATTTCCGGGAATTCCTTTGGCCATATTGTTTCCGGAAACCCATTTTCATTTGGTGGATTCCATCGGAAAAAAAATTAAAGTGGTAAAAGAAGTTGTTGCAGCTTTGGATTTAAAAAATGTAAAAGCCGAAGCCATCAGGGCCGAAGAAGTAAAAGGGGAATTCGATTTTATTGTAAGCCGTGCAGTTACCAATATGGACGATTTTGTGAAATGGACCAAAGCCAAAATCGCTAAAAAACAGCAACACGAATTGAAAAACGGCATCCTATATTTAAAAGGCGGCGATTTAACCGAAGAGTTGCAGCATTTCCCAAAAGCACAGTTGTTCGATTTAACACACTTTTTTGAAGAAGATTTTTTCGAAACCAAAAAAGTGGTGTATATTCCTTTAAAAAAGAAATAAATATGATTTATGTTATGGTTTAACAAAATAATAAAAGGTAATTTTGTCTGATATTAAATCGTAAAAATTATGAGTCAAGATAAAGCATGTTTAGTTTGCAAAAAACCATCAACGGAAGTTCCTGTAACAAAATTTTATTACCAGGAAAGTGAATTTTATATTTGTCCGCAACACATCCCTATTCTAATACATAATCCACAAGAATTAAACGGATTATTGGCGGGTGCCGACAAACTTACCGGC
>DATIRG010000583.1:0-2535 GCA_035470005.1 Lutibacter sp.
TCTAAATCGTATCAACAAAAAGTTTGTATGTTGGATCTTCCATAATATTCACATCAATAATAGCTCCGGCATTTTTTAAAAGCAAAATACAGTCTTTGCTCAAGTGGCGCAAATGCACTTTTTTGCCAATTTTGCGATAACGGTGTGTAAGTCCTTTCAACGCTTCGATTGCCGACATAGCAGCCGCCCTTCTTTCTCTAAAATCGATAATCACTTCCGCAGGATTGTTTAACACATCAAATTATTCAGCAAAAGCAATTACGGAACCAAAAAATATCGGTCCGTAAATTTTGTAATATTTTACGCCTGATTCATCCATATACTTTTTGTTGACAATTTACAGCTGAACTGTCAAAATAGTAATGAAATAATTGAAAGTTGGTGAATGATTATTTTTTTTATTATAATCATTTGAATTCCTATATTTATCTTTTAGTTTAAAATTTAATTTATGAAAACAGTTTTATCAATTTTACTATTATTTGCTTCTTTAACAATTTCAGCACAAAAAAAAATATTGGACCATGCCGATGTTGAAATTTGGAATGCCATTAAGAACAAAGCCATTTCTTCGGATGGAAATTTTGTCATGTATTCTCTGGAAAAAGGTGAGCAAGATCAATTTTTAAACATTAAAGATGCCAATGCCAACTTAATTTTTGAGCATCAAAGAAGTGAAGAAGGTAAATTTACCTACAATTCAAAGTTTGCAATTTTTACGGTGAAGCCTTTTAAAGACAGCATAAGAGCATTGCAACGAAAAAAAATTGACAAAGAAAAACTTCCAAAAGACAGTTTGGGTATCTACAATTTAACAAATAAAGCTTTGGTGAAGATTGCCAATGTAAAATCGTACAAAATTCCAGAAAAATGGGAAGGTTATGTGGCTTATTTGTTAGATGAAGCAAAAGTTGCCCAAAAGAAAAAAACCGAAAGCAAAGAAAAAGACAGCATAAAGCCAAAAACCACAAAAAAAATAAAAAAAGTAGGGAAAGATACCGGCTATCATTTGGTCATCAGAAATCTTAATTCGGGAAAGCAGGACACGGTTAAATTTGTGAAAGATTTCATTTTTGCCAAAGAAGGAAAGCGATTGGCTTACATCACTTCGGGTGTTGATTCAACTTCAGGTGAAGGGGTTTATATCATCGATTTAGAAAGCAACAAAATCAGCAATGTTTTTAAAAGCGATAAAGCAAAATATGCCCAGTTAAGTTTTAGTGATTCAGGCAAAAATTTAAGTTTTATTGTGGATGCAGATACCACAAAAATACAAGTTCGACCTAACGAATTGTACTTTTGGCGTGATGGGAATAAAGGGGCCAAGAAATTGGTTGACAATATTTCTGCTCCTAAAAATTACCTGGTTTCTGCCGATGGAAAAATCACTTTTTCAAAAGATGAAACCAAACTTTATTTTGGCTTGGCGAAACCGCCTATCGTTAAAGACACCATGTTGTTAGCCGAAGAAATTGTAAATGTTGAAGTTTGGACTTACAATGAACCGCAATTATATACCGTTCAGGAAATTGAGCTTAAAAATGATTTAAAGAAATCTTTTGAAACAGTCATTCATTTAAACAATGAAAAATTATTTCAATTGGCAACCATTGAATTTCCGGATGCTGAAATTGGAAATGAAGGAAATGCAACGTTTACCTTGGTAAATGCCTCGATGCCTTATGAGTTGGAAAGTCAGTGGACCGGTCAAAACGCCCGGGATTACGCCATTGTTAATATCAATACCGGTGAAACCACAAAAATATTAAGTAATATGGCCGGGCGCGTGATGTTGAGTCCTAACGGAAAGTATGCTTATGGATTCGATCCTGTGGAACGCGAATGGTTTACGGTGCATCTGGCTTCAAAAAAAGTAAAAAAATTAACTTCAGGCAAAGTTTTTTATGATGAATTAAATGACTCACCCGATCATCCCAATTCTTATGGTTTGGCAGGTTGGACCACCAATGATGCAGCCATTATTATCTATGACAGGTATGATATATGGGAATTTAATCCGGATAATGGCCAAAGCAGAAAATTAACAAATGGCCGCGACTCAAAAATTGTTTTCAGATATGCAAAAACGGATGCTGAAGAACGATTTATTCCGACAGATAAAGACTGGCTGTTGACCAATTTTAACGAAATTAATAAGTATTCCGGTTATTATAAATTGAATGCCAAAACTTTAATTGGTGAACAACTTATTATGGAACCTTACAGTTATTCAACGCCTGTAAAAGCCAGAGAAAGTGAAAAAGTAATTTTTACCAGAGAATCTTTTATTGAATTTCCAAATATTCATTATTCAGATTTAAATTTTAAAAAACCTGTGGTCATAAGCAATGCAAATCCGCAGCAAAAAGACTATAATTGGGGAACTGCCGAGCTGATAAAATGGACGTCTTTAGACGGTATTGAACTTACGGGAATGTTAATTAAGCCCGAAAATTTCGATCCAAATAAAAAATACCCGTTGTTGGTAAATTTTTATGAAAGAAGTTCCGATGATTTAAATAACCACAGATCACC
>DATIRG010000584.1:0-4359 GCA_035470005.1 Lutibacter sp.
CTGGATTTGCTGATTATTGGTCAGAAAAAGGAGATTTTACATTTGGCTATACTGATAAAAAAGTTTTTTTGGCAGAACCTCAACTATGGTATAATCTAAATAAAACCTTTTCAGTAGGAGGAGAAGTTGAAATTTCATCAAATTTTGCTGGCGGAAACGATGCAATTAAAGGAAGGCCAACATTGGCCTTAAAATGGAATATCTAAAAAAATAAAAAATTATGTTAGACAAGTTTTTTAAAATAACAGAAAATAAATCGACGTTAAGAACGGAGATTATTGCAGGGATTACCACTTTTATGACCATGGTTTACATTTTAGCCGTAAATCCGAGTATTTTAAGTGCCGCAGGAATGGATAAAGACGCCGTATTTACCGCAACTGCACTGTCTGCCATCATTGCAACTTTAGTGATGTCATTGGTCGCTAAATTGCCATTTGCACTGGCGCCGGGAATGGGTTTGAATGCGTTTTTTGCTTTTACTGTAGTGTTGGGAATGGGCTATTCCTGGCAGTTTGCCTTAACGGCTGTTTTTTTGGAAGGAATCATTTTTATTCTTTTAACAGCATTCAATATCAGGGAATTAATTGTAAACTCCATTCCTTTAAACCTGAAACATGCAGTTTCCGTTGGCATTGGTTTGTTCATCGCTTTTATCGGGTTGAAGGGAACCGGATTAATTGTGGACAATCCGGCAACTTTGGTTGGTTTGGGCGATATGCGAAATCCTGCAGTTTTGGTGGGTTTGGCAGGCGTGATCATCATAGGTGTTTTATTCGCTAAAAAAGTTAAAGGCGCCATTTTAATCGGAATTCTGGCATCCACAATCATAGGAATATTTGTGGGCATCACGGTAATTCCGGAAAACTTCAGTTTGGTGAGTTTGCCGCCGTCCATTGAGCCAATTTTCCTTAAGTTCGATTTTTCTCAAGTATTTACGTTGGATATGTTAATCGTCTTATTCACCTTTTTATTTGTTGATATGTTTGACACGGTGGGAACCTTGGTCGGAGTTTCTTCAAAAGCAGATATGCTGGACAAAGACGGAAATGTTCCAAGAGTAAAACAAGCGTTGTTTGCCGATGCTATCGGAACAACGGTGGGCGCTATGCTGGGAACTTCAACTGTCACCACTTATGTGGAAAGCGCTGCGGGCGTTGCTGAAGGCGGAAAAACAGGAATGACTGCCTTAACTGTTGCCATAATGTTTGTGCTGGCTTTGTTTTTTGCACCAATTTTTATGATCATTCCGGCGGCGGCAACCGCTCCGGCATTGATTATCGTCGGATTGTTTATGATTTCGCCAATTATGAAAATTGATCTGGATGATTTTACAGAAGCCATCCCGGCTTTTTTTACCATCATTATGATGCCTTTAACGTACAGCATCGCAGAAGGAATTGTTTTTGGAATGCTCTCTTTTGTGATCTTAAAACTGCTGACAGGCAGGTATAAAGAAATAAAACCGATTATGTACGTGATTGCAATTTTGTTCTTGATTAAATTTTATGTCTGATACAAAAACAGGTTGACATTAAAAAAGCCTTTCTGAATTTTCAGATAGGCTTTTTTAATTTATGAATACATTTTAGTCCAATTTACTCGGAATTTCCTTAGTTTTATCAAGTGTTTTTGGCAAAATCAAGTTTAAAACAACCCCAATGACCGATGCCAGTCCTATTCCTGCCAAAGAGAAATTTCCATAAGTCATTTGTGCGCCACCAATGCCAATCGTTAAAATAACCGAAACAATCACCTGATTTCTAGTGACGGAAAAATCGGTTTTTGAATCGATTAAAGTTTTTATCCCAATACTTGCAATCATTCCAAAAAGCAGTAACATAATGCCGCCCAATACTGATGGCGGAATGGTTTTTAAAATAGCACTTATTTTCCCCACCAATGAAAACACAATCGCCGTAACAGCAGCAATTCGTAACACTCTGGGATCGGTAATTTTGGTTAAAGCAACGGCGCCGGTAACTTCAGAATACGTTGTGTTTGGCGGTCCGCCTAAAAATCCGGCAAAAGCAGTGGCAATTCCGTCGCCCAACAAGGTTCGGTGCAATCCTGGATCTTTCACAAATTCTTTTTCGGCAACACCGCCAATCGCGTAAATGTCTCCAATATGTTCAATAATCGGCGCAATGGCAACCGGAATCATATATAAAATTGCCGCCCAGTTAAAAACAGGCGCGGTGAATTTTGGAAGCGCAAACCACGCCGCTTCGCTTACCGAAGAAAAATCCACCAATCCGGCAAAAATTGAGATGACATAGCCAACAAGAATTCCAATAAAAATAGGAATCAATTTGATTAGCCCTTTGGTATAAATCACAATAACGATGGAGGTAATCAAAACAGTAAAAGCAATGGGCCAGTTCGATTTCGCCATTCCCACGCCAACGGATGCCAATGACAATCCAATCACCATAATAACAGGTCCAACCACCACCGAAGGAAATATTTTTTCAATCACGCCTAAACCCCACATTTTTACAATAAAAGACACAACGCCATACACCAAACCAACAGCAATAAGACCTCCCAAAGTTCCGGGATAACCGTACAATTCAGTGGCGGCCACAATCGGCGCAATAAAAGCAAAACTGCTCCCCAAAAAAATGGGGACTTTCCCTTTGGTAATTAAGTGAAAAATAAGTGTACCAACGCCAGCGGTAAATAACGCAACGGACGGGTCAATACCAATCAACAAAGGCACCAAAACCGTTGCGCCAAAAGCGACAAATAAAAATTGGACACCAACCAAAATGCGTTTTGGTGTGTTTGTAATGATCGCTAAATTTGAGCTTTTAGGTGATTTTGTGGTCATTATGTGAAGTTTTGGTCGCGCTAATTTAAGTAATTAAACAAAACAACCATTAATTTTAAGGTTAGAATCATTTTAAATTAAGGGTTTTTTCGGAACAAAATTTCTTTCTAAATTTTGGGCGTTTCCCTGCGGGTCGGGCGTTCACTGCTCGCTTTTTTTAGTTGCGAAAAGCACTTAAAAAAGAGCTCAAACATACCGTTCACTCCCTAACGCGGTTTGAAATAATAAAGAATAATCAGATATTAATCGATCGTTTTTTGAATTTCGCTGAGGTTTTCAATAAAATAGGAAAAGGCATGCTTTAAATTTGTTTTGGCCTGTTTTGACAATCCGATTTCAATATTCCATCGATATCCTTGAATTTTCATTAAATAGGTCTTTGGTTTTTTGGCATAAAGCGTTTCACATAGATTCAAAATCTGGTTTGGAGGAACCGAATGGGTAGAAAATGAAATTTCTTCCGTAGGATACATGCGCTCAAAAGCA
Organism: Lutibacter sp.; assembly: GCA_035470005.1. Taxonomy (GTDB): domain Bacteria; phylum Bacteroidota; class Bacteroidia; order Flavobacteriales; family Flavobacteriaceae; genus Lutibacter. The sequence continues at coordinate 3,320 of DATIRG010000584.1, forward strand.
AATCCGTTTTTCAATTCAGATTTACAGGCATCAACAAAAATAACAGTATCAAATTCCGAAATTAATTCCGCATCTTCCACCATCAATTGGTATTTACATACCAAATTATCGGCAGTAAATCCGTCTTCCTCAAGCAGTGCCAAAAATTTCCAGCCAAGACCATCATCTTGTCGCGTGTTATTTCCAATGCCAATGATTAAGGTGTTATTTAATTTTTTCATCTATTAAATTTCCGTAACAATCTTCCAATTGCACAATTAATGGCATTTCGCCCAAAGCGTGCGTAGCACAACTCAAACAAGGATCATAAGCCCTAATGGCTATTTCAATTTGATTCAGCATCGGTTCTGTAATTTAGGGTTGGCTGTTCAAAACACTTTTTGCCACGGCCCTGACACCTCGGTTCATGGCTTCATTGTTGTGCGTAGTGGAAACGATTAAATTACATTTGGTAATAATGCCTTTTTCATCAGTATGATATTCATGAATGAGCGTGCCTCTTGGCGCTTCAATAATGCCAATACCTTTTTGTCTTGGCGTTCCTTTGCGCACCAAATCTTTGTTCTTCAAGGTATCATCCAGCAACAATTCTTTCATCGCTTCTGCACAATACAACAGTTCAATCAATCGTGCCCAATGCGTATGCATCGTCATATTGTTAGGCTTGTTATTTGTATATTCCTTAAATAGTTGTCTTTCATTTTCAGCCAGCGGCATTCCCATATAAGCGCAAGTATTTAAACGTGCCAAAGGCCCAACGCGGTTCCAGCCATTTTCCCTGCCATACTTTGTCATATAAGGGAATTTCAAAAACGACCAAGGTTCAACGGCTTCCTTAAAGTGTTCGCGATAGTCAACATCTGCTATGTTCAGCAATTCATTGCCTTCAAAATCAACCGATTTTAGTCGACCGTCATACAATTCAAAAGCGCCCGTTTCGTTATGCACCAATCCCAAATGGTTGGAAGGGTAGGCCGCGAAATTATCAATCCATTTGGCATTTTGTTGTTGATAGATTTTTATAAAATCAACCATTTCTT
>DATIRG010000585.1:0-2502 GCA_035470005.1 Lutibacter sp.
GTACAATTATTTTCTTCTTAATCAAATATGAATATATTTTATTTTTTCTAATTAAATTAACAATAGTTATAATAGGTATAAATCGATAATTTATTTTGGCGGGTAAAATTACATGCGTCATTTTTATTTAAGAAATTTTACAGCCTGAACCAATAAATTTCAAAAAAGTTACATTTTACAATAATTTAATGAAATCTTAAAGTAGAATTCTTAATTGAAAAAGTCGGATTAACATTATAGGCCCCAATAGTGCCGTTTTGTTGTATTTGTGTATTCATAACTAATCACTCTATTGTTTAAGATATTCTTAGTTTTACATGCCCAATTTTGGACATACATGAATCTATATACATATAATTTAAGAATTTAACATTCAAAAATTTGGTTTATTAACAAATTATTAAGATTTTTGATCTAATTAATTCAAATAATTATATAATGAAAACAAAGTTAAATGGTTTTTTAACGCTTTTATTGGCGTTTATGGTGCAACTAACGTTTGCCCAAGAAAAAACTGTTACAGGTAAAGTTTCCGACGCAAGCGGACCACTACCTGGTGTAACAGTTATTATTAAAGGTACTAAAACAGGTACACAAACCGATTTTGATGGTAATTATTCCATTAAAGCAACTACTGGAGCAGTGCTTCAATTTAGTTTTATTGGTATGAAAACCGTAGACCAAACTGTTGGCGCTTCAAGTAGCATTAATATTGTTATGCAAGAAGATGCTCAAAGCTTGGATGAAGTTGTTGTTACTGCCCTCGGTATCAAACGAGAAAAAAGAGAAGTAACATATCAAACTCAAAAAGTTGCTGATGATGCCTTAATTGTTGCCGCACCAACCAGAGCTGCTTCAGCTTTAGCAGGAAAAGTTGCAGGACTACAAATAAATGTCCAAGACAACGGGGTAAATCCAAGTAATCAAATTATCTTACGTGGATTAAGATCTGTTAGTGGGAATAATAGTGCTTTAATTGTAATTGACGGATCTGTTTCTACCCAAGGTGCATTTGATGATTTAAATCCAAACGATATTGCGACTATTAACGTACTTAAAGGAGCTACTGCTGCTGCACTTTATGGTTCTAATGCGAGTAACGGGGCACTTCTTGTTACTACTAAAACTGGAAAAGTTGGTCAAAAACTAAAAGTGGGGGTTAACTCATCTTATACAGCTGAAACTGTTGCTTATATGCCTAAATTCCAATCTCAGTATGGAACTGGATGGGAAGGTGCTTATGATGCTGTTGAAAATACTAACTGGGGACCTCGTTTCGACGGTACTTTACAACAAGTTGGTCCCACATTTCCAGCAGACTATGGTTTAGCAACTCAGATAATTCCTTATGCTCCAATAAAAAATAATGCCTTGGATTTCTTTGAAACTGGTGATACATTTAATAATAATATGTATTTAAGTGGTAGCGATGAAAATAGTTCTTTCTATATGTCTTTTGGCGATCAAAAATCTGATGGTATTGTTCCAGATGATTCCTATGAGAGAAATACATTTAGGGTAAATGCAAGTAAAAAAATTGGTAAAGTAACAATGTCTGCAACCACCAGTTATTTCACTGATAAAACAGATGTTGTTGGAGAATCTATTGGTGATCAAGACAGACCATTATACTGGTTTATTTTGAATACTTCAACAAACATTCCTCTGTCTACTTATAAAGATTGGCAAAATCCGCTTTCTTATGGTTATGCTGATAATTATTATAATGCCTACTATCAAAATCCTTATTGGGCTATCGGAACTAATAGAAACACAGATCAAACGAATCGTTTTGTTGGGAATTTCAATTTTTCATACGATATTAAAGATTGGTTAAATTTCACTACCCGTTTAGGTGTTAATACAACTTGGGGTACCGGTAAAAACTGGCGTGCAGCGCAAACTTACAACGAAGATTTACAACCTGCACATTCTGCTGTTTCGTCTTTTGTGGAAGACAGTGAATTCCAAAGCAAAGTATATACAGCTGACGCATTGTTAAGTGGAGATTTTAAATTTGGAGAAGACTTTACTTTTAAGACTGTTTTAGGTTATAATATTAACTCATACGAGTCAAGAAATAGCGTAATGAGAGCAAACAATTTAAGTATTGCAGATTTTTATGATATTTCAAATGGTACTGGAAGTTTAGAAGGTGCTGTTAATGAAGAGGTAAAAAGAAATTTTGGTGCTTATGGCGATTTTAATTTAGGATATAAAAACTACTTATTTTTGAATTTCTCCGGAAGAAATGACTGGACTTCAACGTTAGGTACTGGAAATAACAGTTATTTCTATCCATCTGTTGGTGTATCATTTGTATTTACAGATGCTATTGAAGCTCTTAAAAGCAATGATATTCTAAGTTATGGAAAATTCACGTTGAGTAACTCAACTGTATATACTGATTTAGATGCTTACAGAATAAATGAGACCTACAGTCAATCGGCTGGATTCCCTTACGCTAATATAAATGGATTTGTATTGTCTAACGTTTCTGTT
>DATIRG010000586.1:0-6237 GCA_035470005.1 Lutibacter sp.
TCAACTTTTCAGCAAGAGAAGCGCCAAAATTTCCGAGTCCAATTATTATATATTTCATAATTAAGTCTTTTTTAGTTAATTGATTGTGATTTCTTCTATTGGATAACGATAATTTTTATGTTTCACTTTTCTGATAACCGCTATTAAAATGGAAAGCATGCTTACCCTTCCAATAAACATAATCAGAATAATTACAAACTTGCTCGCGGAACTTAAACTAGCGGTGATGCCAATACTTAAACCAACAGTGCTATAGGCCGAAAAGCATTCAAAAGCAATACTTTTCAGGTCTTTTTCGCTGTCGAAAACTGAAATTGCGATAATGCCTGAACCAATAACAAATAAAGACAATGAGATCACGGCAAATGCGCGTCTGACCGAGATATCCGAAATTTCTCTTCTGTATACCTCAATTCTTGTTTTTCCTTTAGCCAAACTTATAAAATTAAGTGTGGCAATGGCAAAAGTGCTTGTTTTTATTCCACCTCCGGTTGATGCCGGTGAAGCACCAATCCACATTAAAAGAAAAATAAGCATCAATGTGGAAAAATTTAAGGCAGTCATGTCTACGGTGTTAAATCCGGCTGTTCTTGGAGTAGTTGCGCCGAACAATGCCGTAATGAACTTACCAAAACCAGAGTGCGGCGCAAGTGTATTATTGTATTCGCTAATATAAATTAAAATAGTTCCAATAATTATTAATGCGAATGTGGTAATTAAGGTAATTCTGCTGTTTATGCTAAATACCCAAGGTTTGTGCTGATTTTTATTTTTTGAAAAATTTAAGAAATTAGTTACGATCCAGTATTTTAAATATTTTAGAATGTTTACCACAATCGGAAAACCAAGACCACCAATTACAAGCAATAGAATGATATAGGATTGCAGCGCATAATTAAATCTAAATCCGCTTTCATACAGGCCATTGGGCAGCGTAGAAAAACCGGCATTGCAAAAAGCAGATACGGAATGGAATATGGCGAAAAAAGTGCGTTCAAAAAAAGTGGGAAGCAAATCATTATTAAGACTCGAGTAAATCAGCAATCCGCCAATAATTTCAATGGAAAAGGTAATGACAAGAATTCTTTTTAAGGTTGAAAAAACATCGCTTAACTTTTGCGAGTTCGTTAAATCGCTTAAAACCAGCTGATTTTCATAATTTGAACCGCCTTTAAAGAAATAGCTAAAATAACTGGCAAATGTAAGGATGCCCAAGCCGCCCAATTGAATCAGCAATAAAATAATTGTTTGGCCAAACTGTGTGAAAAAGCTACCTGTGTCCACAACAATCAATCCGGTAACACATACAGCGCTGGTTGAAGTGAATAGCGCGTCTAAATAGGAAATTTCGGTGTAGGTTGCGTTGGGCAACATCAATAAAAAAGTTCCTATTAATATAATGCCAATAAAACTGGCAATAAATAATTGCGCCGGATTTAGTAAAGTTCGTTTATAATTTATTTTTTGTTCGGCAAATTCTCTTATTAAAGTCAGTAGGATAGCGAATTTTAACCAGTTGTCATTGTACAAAAAAGATAAGTGTCGATGCGCTTCCTTTGAAAAAAAATGAATTAAAATGATATAAATAATGATCAATAAACTGACAGCATCAAATATAAAAACTTTGTCATTGGTGTTTTTTCTGAGTGTGACGTACCTAATCGCCGTTGCTAAAATGCCCGAGGCCAAAACAATAAAGTAATAACCGTTTATTAACTCTTGAATAGGACCGGTTTGGTTATAACCAAAGTCGGTTATTAAAACAAATAGGCCTATGAGGCTTAATAAAAAGGTAATTTGAAAAAACGTTTTAAAACTTAAAATTTGCTTTAGTATAGCGATCACTTTTAAGAGATTTTTACAAAATTTTAAAACACAAAATTAGCACAAATTAGTTAACAATCAGGTTTTTTGTGATGCTATTGATTATCAGAACTTTAATTCCATTGAAATTGTATTTTATTAGATTAAAAATAAGAAAAACCAACTTGCCACAAAAAAATTTACCATACCAGGAATTTTCCCAAATGATAATTGAAATTTAAGTAATTGCGAAAGAAAACGTTTCAGGAATTATCCTACTGCCAATTTTTTAAGATCGCTGATTGTTTTTAAAGGGTTTTTACTTTTAAAAACAAAACTTCCTGCCACAAAAGCGTCAACGCCTGCATTTGAAAGTTTTTCTATGTTTTCATCTGTTACACCGCCATCAACTTCAATAAGCGCTTTTGAACTTGAAAATTCAATTAACGATTTTAGCTGTTCCACTTTTTTGTAGGTGTTTTCAATAAAACTTTGTCCGCCAAAACCTGGATTCACGCTCATCAGCAACACCAAATCCAAATCGGTGATAATATCTTCCAAAACCGCAATTGGCGTGTGCGGATTTAAAGAAACGCCAGCTTTCATTCCCAGCGCTTTTATGGCTTGAATGGTGCGGTGTAAATGCGGACAGGCTTCATAATGTACCGTTAAAATATCGGCGCCAACATTTTTAAAATCCTCAAGAAACCGGTCCGGATCAACAATCATTAAATGAACGTCCATTGTTTTTTTGGCGTGTTTTGAAATCGCTTTTATTACGGGCATTCCAAATGAAATGTTAGGGACAAATACGCCGTCCATCACATCAATATGAAACCAGTCCGCCTCACTTTTGTTAATCATTTCAATATCGCGTTGTAAATTGCCAAAATCTGCGGCCAAAAGGGAAGGAGCAATAAATTTGTTCATCTTTTCGATTGTTGTTTGTGCAAAAGTAGGATTTAAAAAGTAAAAAAAGAAAAACGCTTCAAATATTTGAAGCGTTTTTCTTTTTAGGCAAGCTGTAATTTTAAAACACAGGAAAATTTATCCTAAATATGTTTTTAAAATTTTACTTCTTGAGGTATGTTTTAACCTTCTGATCGCTTTTTCTTTAATTTGACGAACACGTTCGCGCGTTAAATCAAAAGTTTCACCAATTTCTTCAAGCGTCATCGGGTGTGTGTCACCCAAACCGAAATACAATTGAACAACATCAGCTTCTCTTGGCGTTAAAGTTTCCAAGGCGCGTTCAATTTCTACTTTTAAAGATTCATGAAGCAAGGCTTTATCCGGATTTGGAGATTCGCCTGTGTTCAACACATCATATAAGTTAGAATCTTCACCTTCAATTAAAGGTGCATCCATGGATACGTGACGGCCAGAATTTTTCATGGATTCTTTTACGTCATTAACGGTCATATCTAATTTCTTTGCAATTTCTTCGGCAGATGGCGGTCTTTCGTTTTCCTGCTCCAAAAATGCATACATTTTGTTAATTTTATTGATCGAGCCAATTTTGTTCAACGGCAAACGCACAATTCGCGATTGTTCCGCCAAAGCTTGTAAAATCGATTGACGAATCCACCAAACGGCATAAGAAATAAATTTAAATCCACGAGTTTCATCAAAACGTTTCGCTGCTTTAATCAATCCCAGGTTTCCTTCATTAATTAAATCGGGCAATGTCAATCCTTGATTTTGGTATTGTTTTGCAACAGATACCACAAAACGCAAGTTTGCTTTTGTTAATTTTTCCAAAGCCATTTGGTCGCCGGCTCTAATTTTTTGAGCCAATTCCACCTCTTGCTCGGCAGTAATTAAATCTACTTTTCCAATTTCCTGTAAGTACTTGTCTAATGATGCGGTTTCCCTGTTGGTAACCTGTTTCGTTATTTTAAGTTGTCTCATGTAAAAGCTACTAATTTTTTTTGTTAATATAAAGGGTCTACAATATTATACGTTCAATTCTTAAAAATGTTACAAAATAAATCACAAACATTTTTTTAGTTTCAAAAATAACATCATTAAAAGAAATATTTTGGGCGTTCCCTTCGGGCCAAGCTTTCCGCTACAATCTTTTTTTCTTTGCCGAAAAGGCGAAGAAAAAAAGTATTTCCACTTCAATCTTTAACGCAAATTGATTTATGATTTAAGAATTACGATTTTTGAATGTTTAATTTTTAACTTTCACCTGCTGATAATAAAAAGCAGGCAATAAAATAAACACGAACAATGGCTGGATTAAAAATCGCCGAACATAAAAAGTCAGCAAATAATTTTGTGTCACATTAAATTTTAACAGTACAAAAAGCATCAAACTCAATACCGCAAAAGCCAGCACATAAAATTTAATCGAAAAATAAAGCGATTTCTTATCATCAAAAACCAAATAAATAATGGCCAAAGAAATGATGGTATTTAAAAAGTATCTGTAAAAAATGTTCAAAAAATAAGCGCCAAAATCAAGTTCGGGAATAGCAGCGTTTAAATAATCATGCTTAAAATAGTCCAAAAGCGGATCGTAGAAATAAGGCTGAACCAACGCTCGAACCAAAATCAGCATCAGAAAAAGCACAACAATCAAACCTATCCGAACCGTTTTTCTCATTTCTTTAAATTTGAAAAATTCCGAATCCACACAAACCAAAGCAAAAATGTCATTCCGTAAATAATGGACGGAAATATAATTTCATGCAACACATGTTGATATTGTGGAAATTCATAAAGCGCCATCGAAATAATTACAATCCGTACAATGTTTGTAAAATAAATAAGCAAACTTCCAAACAAAATATACAAAACTGTCGTTTTAAATTTCCCTGCAAAGGCAACAATAAAAGCAATAAATAAAATAATGATGCTAATGGCATTGCAGCCTTCCACTATAAAAGCGGTAAATTTGTCATTTATAAATAATTTCACGGCAAGTGTTTCTGTATCCTGCACTATTTCAGTTGGATAACCAAAAATATTTAATAAATATTTTGTTTGTTCGGCAACAGTTTTGGTGATTGGCGCGCAAGCAAATGGCGCTGTTTCATTTTGTGTTTTTTCTAAATAATAGGAATATAACAAAAACAGCAGCAAATACGTACCAAAAAATTTAATTAAAAATAATACTACCGTTTTATTGCCTTTCACAAAAAAAAGAATTTTAATTTTGCATAAAATTACAAATTAATATGAATATTCCTCAATTAAAAGAATCGGTAACCGCCATTGCAGAAAGTAATCAATCGGTTTCAGATAAGCGTCAGGCAATTTGCAATTATTTAAAACAAGAAATTGATTATTACCATTGGGTGGGTTTTTATTTTAAAAACGGTGATAAAGCCGAATTAAAATTGGCCGAATTTGCCGGCGAACCAACCCAACACACCATCATTCCGTTTGGAAAAGGTATTTGCGGACAAGTGGCCATCAGCAACAAAAATTTCGTGGTTCCGGATGTAACTGCGCAAGACAATTATATTTCCTGCGGATTTAAAGTGAAAAGTGAAATTGTGATTCCCATTTTTGTGAATGGCGAAAATGTGGGACAAATTGATATCGATTCTCACATCACAAATCCCTTTTCTGAAGCCGATGAACTTTTGCTGGAATTTGTGTGCGAAAAAGTGGCGCAATTAAAATAAATAACCCCAATAAATAGCTGTATTCAATGTTAAAAAAATCCCCAAAAAGCAATAGCAAATCAAAGCGTTTATTTGACAAAATTTCTTTTCTGAACAAACTTTTAGGAAAAAATCAACCTAAAAATACGACCTTGAATTATAACGAAATGGTCTCAAATTTTGAACAAAAAATTAAAAAGACTTTATGAAATTTTATGAGTAATTTGTGTTGTTTAGCCTATTGATAATTAGTAGCTTTGCCGAACATTAACAAACACAACTTATGGGTACTACAAAAAAAGCAAAATCGGCACTGATTTCAGTTTATCACAAAGACGGTTTGGCTCCAATCATACAAAAGTTAAACAACCTTAATATTGTAATTTATTCTACGGGCGGCACCGAAAAATTCATTAAAGATATGGGTGTTAACACAATACCTGTGGAAGATTTGACTTCTTATCCTTCAATTTTAGGAGGCAGGGTTAAAACATTGCATCCAAAAGTTTTCGGAGGAATTTTATCGAGAAGGGATAATGAAACTGACATTTCGCAGTTGGATTTATACGAAATTCCCGAAATTGACATTGTAATTGTTGATTTGTACCCGTTTGAAAAAACGGTTGCAAGCCATGTTCCTGAACAAGAAATTATTGAAAAAATTGACATAGGAGGAATTTCTTTAATCAGAGCCGCCGCTAAAAATTTTACCGATGTAATATGTGTTTCATCATTGAACCAATATGATGAATTTTTAGAAATATTAACTTCCGGAAATGGAGAAACAACTTTGTCACAACGCAAAAGTTTTGCTTCA
>DATIRG010000587.1:0-7197 GCA_035470005.1 Lutibacter sp.
GCTGTCAACAGCGATTGCCCTTATATTTGAAAGCGTCCCTTTATGATAATCCCCGGTTCTTATATAGATATGGGAAGGCATATGCACCAAATGACCGGCACCGGGAACCAAATCCTCATCAAACAATTGAGCACTCCTGAGTCCTTTTTCAGGTTCAAAGGAGCTTTCCACCGCATGAATATAAAAATGATGTGCTCCCGGGTGTTTCGGATTTATCTTTATCGCGTGCGCAATGGTTGAAATTATTTTTGGAGTCCATTCTTTAGGATTGCCTTTTTTATCCCACAAATCCCAAGGATGTAAATCCATCATAGATTCTGCATATAAAGCAGCAACATCTGCATCATCCGGAAAATTTTCAAAAACATTTTCCATAGCGTTTGAATAAGCTATATCCAGTTGGCTTCTGTCCTCAGTAGGGTTTTTTATATACCTTTTTGACAAAGCGTTAATCAATGCTTTTTCCTTTGCGAAAATATTAGTATTTGACAGTTGCAATGCTTTTTGAACGGCGGTATAGGCTCTTTCATAATTATCAGGCTCCATTCCTGCATTGTAATTTGGCCCTAAAACATAGGCAAATCCCCAATAGGCCATGGCACATTCCGGATCTAATTTAGTGGCATAGTAAAAAGAACGGGCTGCCTCTGCATGATTGAAACCATAAGCCAATACCAATCCTTGATTAAAGTATTGTTGCACCAGTTTATTTTTTGTTGTTACCGGAAAATCAAGCACGGCAAGTCCGTCAATTATTGGTGCAATATTGTCTGTTTTGTACCAGTCGGCGTCGGATGTTAATGGTGCGCACGCTTTAATGGGGCGTTGAGATATATCCTCTGAATTGGTTTTGTTTTTACAACCCATAATCAGAGATAAAACAATAAACAAAGTGAAGTAATTAATTTTCATATTGGTTATTTTTAATAGTTAGTAGCAGTTTTATCTTATAATTTGTTCGACTTCAACATCGGAGATTATTTACGCCTCCGCCCTATTTTTATTGGATGTTTTTCAGTTTGAAAATGTATAAAGCACTATAAAATATAACGCTGGCATAAATCCGACAATCATCAATGGCATATTTTTTCTAAAGTCAATTTTTGTTTTTGACCAAATTATTAGAGGAAATAAAAAAGACAATGCAAAAGCTACATAAACCAATCCTTTAGATATAAAAATTCCATATTCATAAATATCGTAGTAGTCAGAAAATCTGTAAGTTTCAAATCGTCCTTTTAAAAGCAATCCTTGCGCCAGAAAAATAAATATTAGTATCAATAATACTTTAGGTGATATTATGAATTGAAAAAGCTTTTTCATTGGATTTCAGTTTTAATGAATTTCTAAGTGCGTTTATATATGGTTTGTCGGTATGTACCAAATCCGATTTAAGGATAAATTTTATTCACTATTGCCAACAGTATTTTTACTATTTTGGTTAATTATTTCCTTTAATTCTTATAATTCCTTTCTGATGCTCTTTAATCTCATTCAGTTCGGTTAAGGTTGTAATTTTTATAATGGAAAAATTTCCATTATTATTTTCAATTTCCTCATTATCTATTATTTTCAATTCTCCAATTTCTGTTTTGTCAATTAAGATTTCAGATGGTTTGTCAATAATTTTATGATCAATAATAAAAATCGGGTTTTCAATCAGACCAATATTTTCGTAATTCAAATCTGATAATTTATCTAAAACATTGTTTGCTTTTAGATGTATAAATATTTGACCATTTCCATTTTTAACAACATTAATTTTTTCAATATTGTTTACGTTTAAGTAAACTTTCGTAAAATCAACTTTTAAGGAATCAATAAAATATTCCGCTTGGATCTCAGTGTGGATTTTGTCAACCTGAGAAATTACAAAATTTGGCAAAATCATTAATAGAAATAATATTTTTTTCATACTGTGCACCAACGTGTTTAACCCCAAATAAAATAGCAAGGTATCAATACTGTTTTTTGAATAAATCAATATTGTATTCTTATTTATTTTGATTGTTCGTAATTAATGTGAGTGACTAAATTAAGCAAAATAAGTTTACAGGATCAGTAATTTTCAGGTATTAAGTGATTTCGTTTTAATTGATGATTTATAGGCCGGCTGAAATTGCTGATGAACAAACTTTTTTTGCGGCTATTTTAATGAAACCGAAACAAAATCGACACATCAGTTTAACAGATTGCTTCACTGCGATTGGAATGACACTTCTATGGCGCAAAACCAAAATTTAACGTAACTTTTAGAAGTGGGCCCATATTTATTATCTATTTTTTGAATACTTTCACCAAATGAAATTTACCCTAAAAAACAAAATCTACCAGGATATTTCAAAATGAAAGAATGGTATAAAAATATACGTTCAGCGGTTATACATTGGTCACATACAAAATCTTCTGTCTGGGCCATGTTTTTTTGTGCTTTGTTAGACGCTTGTTGTTTGCCGTTGCCGACCCCGATGTTTTTTATTTCGCTGGTATTGTTAAATATAGCCAATGCCTATAAATATGCAATTTATGCTGCCACAGGTGCTTTAACAGGTGCCGTTATTGGATATGCAATAGGTTATTTTGCCTGGTTACAAACGAATGGCGAATTCACGAAATTTGCTTTGTTTGCTTTTGATTATGTTCCCGGGTTCTCTGTTGTAACATATAATTTAATAAAATATGAGTTTGATAAATGGAATTACTGGATATTATCGATAGCATCATTTTTACCTATCCCTTATAAAATTTTTTCAATTTCAGCAGGCGTGTTTCATATTAATTTTGTTGCCTTCGCCATCACAACCTATGTTAGTAAGATGCTTACATTTTACGGATTTGCATTCTTAACCATAAAAATTGGAGAAAAAGTAAAAAGTTTAATTAAAGTTCATGTGAAACCAATTGCATTTATTGCTTTGGCTTTTGTGGTGATAGGTATTATCGTTGTCAGAATTTTATAGATTTATATTTTTTGTATCAACCTGAAATAAGTTTACTTCTTTTACAATCATTTGTGCTTTTGCGCTCATTTCACTTACAGCGTGTAAAAATCAAAAAACACCATCTTGTAGAATGGTGTTTTTTTATTAATAATTATTCTCAACCCCTTAAGAATAATTAATACACTGTCGTTTCATCGTCAAAAAATCATTTGAATTTAAATCAACAGTATGCAACAAATGTGATCTCATGCGTTTGTAGCACAAATAAGTTGTTATGCAAAAATGCTGGTATTATTTTTCTTTCATTCTGTAATAAAAGTTGACATAGATGCTCATAATAATTAAGACAGACAATAAGATGGTATTCATAGGGTTTTGGCTTTTGGGACGTAAAGATTGTATTAATAATATATTTTTGGTTTTAGGCAGTCCAATCAGGTTTTGTTTTTCGAAGAGGTCGTGTGCTTGCACAGGGAACATCCGCATTCATAGTCCGGGTTTTCATCCTCTTCATATTAACTGTAAGGTTTTTTGAGTTAAAAATCCAAATATAGCCCCTTAAAAAAACTAAACCTTACGGATTTCCGTAGGGTTTTGCTATTTTTTTGTCTTTTTCAAATTCTGACAGGGTAAATCCCTTTATACTATTTCAATTGCAACTTCCAAAAATGCATAAACCCTGTAAAACATCAACAAAAAGCGGACTGAATTTCACATTTGCATAGTGTCTCTTCTGAAAAATTAAATTTGAAACTAATTTTTTATGGATTCCTTTTTGCTAAAATCATAAGCAATCAACAAGCGGGTATTTACTTAATTTTACAACATGAAATGCGCATAACGGAAACACGATACAATCACCTATGAAAATATGCGCATTACATATGACCTTTAAAAAACAATAAATATTCTCATATGAAATACACTAAATATTTTGGATTGATGACCAAAGAGCAAGGCAGGTTGAATTTACCTACCATGCAATTTCAACGACTGATGAATATTGTTCATTTGGAAGGCGTGCTGTTTGGTTTGCACAAGGCCAAAGAAGCCAATAAAGACAAGCAGGAATATCATAAATATGATATGTTGATTTTTAAGGAGGAACTGAAACTTGCCGAGTTAACCGGAGGGCTTAAACCCGATTTACTGTTGAAGGAAATGGTGCAACATTCAGAATAATTTTGCGATTTTATTTTTAGTAAAACTATTGCAATAAATTTACTAAATTTGCAAATTAGATTTAACAGAAAAACGAAAGTGAAAACGAAAAAATTTATTCCACACAAATTCTGGATTGATGGTGTTCTTTACAGAGATATAGAAACCTATCGGGATTTAGCGACTTGGATAATTAAAGAATCGATGAAATTTAATAATCTAACCTTTAGGAAGAACAACAAAAAAGAATATATAAAAATATGGATGGCCTATTTTGAGTCTGTTGGAGAAGAACCAATTAATTCATTTATGACCATTGCGGAAACTATTTTCGCGGAGCGTGAAATTTGCCATAAGACCCAAAATCACAAAATGAGTTCAAGAATCTCAAATACGGTCAGATACAGAATCATGAAACAATTAGAGCAATTCTAGATTCTCTATGATTGGCTGATTAAAACAAACGCACAAAGACACCAACCAATTTAGGTAAGTCACTACAATTTTTAAACTTAAGTTTCAGCGAACAAACCTGAAAGGCCATTGAGCGCCTGACTTGCTGCTGAAGGAAATGGCACAATTCCCGTACTTAAAATTTTGCGCTATTTAAGCCGTTGTGATTTATGCCTTGGTACTCCACCATTTAATTGACCTGTTACGCGAAATAATTTCTAATTAATTTCTTTAAATCATTCAATAAAATTGGTTTTGAAATATAATCATTGCAACCGGCTTCCATTACTTTTTGTCTGTCATAAGAAAGCGCATAGGCTGTCTGTGCAATAATTACCACATTTTTGTTTAATTGACGGATTTGACTTGTCGCTTCATAGCCATTTAACTTTGGCATTTGAATATCCATCAAAATTAAATCTATATCGGGATGGTTTTTATAGATTTCAACAGCTTCCATACCGTCATTTGCGATGAATATTTCTGATGCATATGCCTCAACAATCGTTGTCAGCAAAATTTGTGACGATTCATCGTCTTCAGCAATTAATATTTTTAATTTTCCTGATTCATGGTCATTATTAATTGAAGCCTCGTCAACTTGAACAAAGATGTTTTCCGTTTCATTATTACAAGGAATGGTAAAATAAAACGCAGAACCAATTCCTTCTTCACTTTCTACCCAAATTTTTCCACCAAGCATTTCAACATAGGCTTTAGAAATAGACAAACCCAATCCTGCTCCCTGAAGCGCCATTTTATCATAAATATCGGCCTGTATAAAACGTTCGAATATGGCTTGTTGCCGATCTTTAGCAATACCCATTCCTGTATCTTTTACGAAAAATTTCAGTTGTTTTTTTCCGGTAGCAGCACTTTCATAACCAACCCCGAATTCCATTTCACCTTCATTGGTAAATTTAATGGCGTTTTTTAACAGATTTGAAAGAACGGCATATACCTTTTCTGAATCGGTTTTAATGATGGCTTCATTTTTAGGTAAGGTATTTTTAAAGGAAAACTGAATATTTTTTGCTTCGACCTCTGGTTTAAAGAATTGAAATAAGTTTTCAATTTTCTCATTGATATCCGTTTCAGTAATATAAATTTTCATCAGGCCCGATTCAATTTTTGAAATATCAACAATATCATTAATAATATTTAGCATTCTAAAACCGCTTTTCTGACTAATTTCAATATATTTTTGTTGCTTTTCTCCTGAAAGCCCGGGCTCTTTTAGGAATCCTGCAAAACCAAGAATGCCATTCATAGGCGTGCGAATTTCGTGGCTCATATTGGCCAAAAAAGCTGATTTTAAACGGTCACTTTCTTCCGCTTTTTCTTTGGCTTCTTTCAGTTCCTGTTCTGCTTGTTTTCTTTCAGTAATATCTTGACAAGTTCCAATTGCCCGTGTGGGATTATCTTGATCATTAAATACTATTTTCCAACGCTCTTCAACATATTTTATAGTATTTTTTGCTGTTATTATTCTATGTTCGATTGAATTGTAGGCTTTAGTCTCAAAAGACTTAGCAAAAGCGTCATCTACTATTTTCTTATCGTCAGGATGCACAAAATTTAAAAATGCCTGATGCGTTGCTTGAAAAAAAGTAGAACTTATTTCAAATATTCGGTATGTTTCATCAGACCATAGTACGTTAAGGTTTGATAAATCAGTTTCCCAGCTACCTACTTTGGTGGTTTTTTGTGCTTCTAATAATCGAATTTCACTTTTTTCGGCATATTCTTTGGCAACAATTAAATCATCTAATATTTGTTTACGTTCTGTTATGTCTTCTTTTATCGCCAAAAAATTAATGATTTCACCGTTTTCGTTTATGATGGGAGAGATTGAAGCGAGCTCCCAATAAAGTTCCCCGTTTTTCTTTCTATTGTGAAATTCCCCGTTCCATTCTTTGCCGGATAAAATGGTTTCCCATAAATTTTTATAGTCACTTTTTGATTTTTCACCTGAACTGAATAATCTTGGATTTTTCCCTTTAATTTCTTCCAAAGTATAACCGGTAATTTTAAGTGCTTTAGGGTTGGCATACTCAATATTTCCTTTGGTATTAGTTAAAATAACGCAAGCAGAACTTTGATCAACGGCCTGTGAAAGTTTTAGTATTTGCTCTTCTTTTTGTTTTCGGTCGGAAATATCCCTTAGCAATCCTTCCATGCCAATTATTTTCCCCTGATTGTCCTTTAAATATTGTACACTTATGGAAACCCAAAAAGTTGTGCCATCTTTTTTAAGGCCTTCTCCAACAATGTCAGAAATTTTTTCTGAATTACTTAAAGCTGCAATCAGTTTTTCTCTGTCTTTTTTATCTTTGTATAAGTTTGAAGTAGGCAACCCAAGTAATTCTTGAATATTGGCATAACCATAGATTTTTGCTGCTGTGGTATTGGCGAAGGTAATGTTGCCGTCCAAATCAGCCTGCAAGTAAGCATCTTGCAGATTGTTCAGTATTCTTTTTAGTTTTGTCTCACTTTCACGCAAAGCTTCCTCAGAAATTTTACGTTTTGTAATGTCCTGAAATGCGCCTTGCACTTTAACTATTGTTCCATCAAAATCTCTTAAGGCTTCTCCTATGCTTCTTACCCAAACACGTTTTCCGCTCGGAGTAATAATTTGCAT
>DATIRG010000588.1:0-7221 GCA_035470005.1 Lutibacter sp.
AAACCTAATGATATTATTCCGGGCGTTGCTGAATATTATGCAACTACGATTGCCGATGGTTTTGATTTTGCAAATGTTTTGGTAAAAGTTAGAGAAGGACGTCCTATAAAAATTGAACCGAACAAAGATGCAAACGGAACCACTAATGCACGTGTGCAGGCTTCCGTACTTTCATTATACGACAGTCTTCGATTAAAAGGCCCTAAAGCCAATGGCGCTGAAATTTCCTGGAATGAAGCCGACCAACAAATTATCGCAAAATTAAATGAAGTTAAAGCTTCAGGTTTGCCAATTGCAGTATTAACTGGAACTAGCGCAAGTCCATCAACCAAAAAATTGATTGCTAAATTTAATGAAACTTTTGAAAATGTAGCTCATGTTGAATATGATGCAGTTTCAGAATCTGCAGCGTTGGATGCTTTTGAAGAAATGTACGGATCAAGAGCATTGCCAGATTATCATTTAGAAAAAGCAGAAGTTATTGTTTCTATTGGTGCAGATTTCTTAGGAAGTTGGCAAGGTGGCGGTTTTGAAGCCGGTTACTCAAAAGGACGTGTTCCAACCAGCGGAAAAATGTCACGCCATATTCAGTTTGAATCAAATATGTCTTTATCAGGCGCCAATGCCGATAAGCGTATGATGGTAAAACCATCCGAACAAAACCAAGTACTTCTTAATTTATACCAAACTGTTGTAAATGGCGTAGTTTCTGCGGAAGCAACTCCTTTAAATGTGGCCGTTCAAAAGGCAGCTGCCCAACTTAAAACGGCTGGCAGCAAAGCCGTTGTTTTAACAGGTATTCAGGATAAAAACGCACAATTATTGGCGTTGGCAATTAATAAAGCTTTAAACAGCGAAGTTTTAGATGTTAGCGCAACCAAAAATATAAGAAAAGGAAATGATGCTGATGTTGCACAATTAATTGCCGATATGAATGAAGGCAAAATTGGCGCAGTTATTATCTACAATTCAAATCCGGTTTACACGTTGCCAAATTCAACTGCTTTTGTTGATGGATTGAAAAAAGTGAAATTATCTGTGGCATTTTCTATGCAAGACAATGAAACTGCAAATGCGGTTCAATATTCATTGGCCACACCACATTATTTGGAATCTTGGGGCGATGTTGAAATTAAAAAAGGACATTACAGTTTGGTTCAGCCTACCATTAAAACATTGTTCAATACACGTCAGTTTCAAGACAGTTTATTGGCTTGGACAGGCAGTACAGCAACCTATTATGATTTCTTAAAAGAAACTTGGAACACCGAAATATTGGGTGGAACATCTTGGAATCAAGCATTGCATGATGGTGTTTTTGCTGCTGATGCAGTTCAAAGTGAGGCAATTTCATTAGAGGTTGATTTGGAAACTGCTGCTTCTCAATTGGCGGAGGTTAAAGGAAGCGATTTAGAATTGCAGCTATATGTAAAAATTGGTTTGGGTGACGGTCAAATGGCCAACAATCCTTGGTTGCAGGAATTCCCTGATCCAATCACAAGAACTTCTTGGGATAACTATTTAACCATGTCAAAAGCCGATGCTGACGCGTTGGGTGCCATCAATAAAAATGAGGCAAATGGCGCATTAAACGGAAGCATGGTAGAATTGACCATCGATGGTGTTACGGAAATTTTACCGATTTTAATTCAACCCGGACAAGCAAAAGGATCTTTAGGTTTGGCGCTTGGATACGGAAGAACACAAGGATTAAAAGCAGAAATGCAAACAGGTAAAAATGCCTATAAATTTTATAAAAACTTTAATAATTTTCAAACAGGCGTTACTTTAAAATTGGTTGGCGGCGAACATGAATTTGCATGTGTTCAGTTGCAAAACACCTTAATGGGCCGAGGAGATATTATTAAAGAAACTACTTTAGAAGTCTTTAATGACGCTTCACTCGACCCAAAACACACTTGGAATTTAATTCCGGTGGTGTCTTTGGATCACGAAGAAGTTGAAGCATCATCAGTAGATTTATGGGACTCATTTGACAGATCAATCGGTCATCATTTTAACCTATCCATCGATTTAAATACATGTACGGGTTGCGGCGCTTGCGTTATCGCTTGTCACGCCGAAAACAACGTTCCTGTTGTTGGGAAAGCAGAAATTAGACGTTCAAGAGATATGCACTGGTTGCGTATAGACAGATATTATTCTCACGAAGAAGATTTTGCAGGTGACAATGAATTAAAAAAGAACGGAAAAGGTGCGATGGGCTTCAAAAATGCGATGGATGCATTGGAAGATCCTTCCGAAAATCCGTCAGTTGCTTTTCAGCCTGTAATGTGTCAACATTGTAACCATGCACCTTGCGAAACTGTTTGTCCGGTTGCGGCAACATCACACGGTCGCCAAGGTCAAAATCAAATGGCGTATAACCGTTGTGTAGGAACGCGTTACTGTGCAAATAACTGCCCGTATAAAGTACGTCGATTTAACTGGTTTGAATATCCAAACAACAGCAAATTCGATTACAATATGAACGATGATTTAGGCAAAATGGTTTTAAACCCAGATGTTGTTGTTCGTTCACGTGGTGTTATGGAAAAATGCTCTATGTGTGTTCAAATGACACAAGCGACCATTTTAAAAGCCAAAAAAGAAGGAAGACCTATCAATACAAATGAGTTTGAAACTGCTTGTTCCAATGCTTGTACTGCAGGAGCCATGGTATTTGGTGATGTAAACAAACCTGAAGACACGGTTAAAAGTTTGGCAGAAGATAAAAGAGCATATCACTTATTGGAGCACATTGGCACAAAACCAAATGTTGTGTATCATGTGAAAGTGAGAAACACGCAAGAAGCATAAAAATAATATTAATAGATTATAATTAAATAAGAATTATGTCGTCTCATTACGAAGCACCTATTAGAAGACCATTAATTGTTGGAGACAAAAGCTACCATGACATTTCTGTTGATGTAGCGGCTCCCGTTGAAGGTAAAGCAAATAAATTATGGTGGACAGCTTTTTCAATAGCATTAGTGGCATTCCTTTGGGGAATAGGTTGCATAGTCTATACCATCGGAACAGGAATTGGCGTTTGGGGTTTAAATAAAACTGTTGGCTGGGCTTGGGATATTACCAACTTTGTATGGTGGGTAGGTATTGGTCACGCCGGTACACTAATTTCTGCAGTACTTTTATTGTTTCGTCAAAAATGGAGAATGGGTATCAACCGTTCTGCGGAAGCGATGACAATTTTTTCTGTTGTGCAAGCGGGTTTATTCCCTGTAATTCATATGGGTCGTGTTTGGAATGCGCACTTTGTATTGCCATTGCCAAACCAATTTGGAACACTTTGGACCAACTTTAACTCCCCATTGTTATGGGACGTATTTGCAATTTCAACTTATTTATCTGTTTCATTGGTATTTTGGTGGACAGGTTTATTACCCGATTTCGCGATGTTACGCGACAGGGCAATCAGACCTTTTCAAAAGAAAATATATGGTTTGTTAAGTTTCGGATGGACTGGCAGGGCCAAAGACTGGCAACGTTTTGAAGAAGTTTCTTTGGTATTGGCCGGTTTGGCGACACCTTTGGTGCTTTCGGTACACACCATTGTATCATTTGACTTTGCAACTTCAGTAATTCCTGGTTGGCATACCACTATTTTCCCTCCTTATTTTGTGGCTGGTGCGGTTTTCTCAGGATTTGCGATGGTGAACACTTTGTTGATCATTATGAGAAAAGTGTCAAATCTTGAAGCATACATCACCAAACAACATATCGAATTAATGAACATTGTAATTATGATTACAGGTTCAATCGTGGGTTGTGCTTACATCACCGAGTTATTTATAGCCTGGTATTCAGGTGTGGAATATGAACAATATGCATTTTTAAATAGAGCTACAGGGCCTTACTGGTGGGCGTATTTATTTATGATGAGCTGTAACGTATTTTCGCCGCAATTTATGTGGTTTAAAAGATTAAGAACAAGTATTACCTTCTCATTCATCATTTCTATTGTGGTAAATATTGGAATGTGGTTTGAAAGATTTGTGATTATCGTGACTTCATTGCACAGAGATTATTTACCATCATCTTGGACCATGTTTTCGCCAACATTTGTTGATATAGGAATTTTCATTGGCACCATTGGTTTCTTTTTTGTGTTATTCTTATTATACGCAAGAACATTCCAGGTGATTGCGCAAGCAGAGGTTAAATCTATTTTGAAGGCATCAGGTGAAAAATATAAAAAATTAAGAGACGGAAATCATGAGTAATAAAGTAGTGCAAGCAATGTATAATGATGATGATATCCTAATGGATGCCGTAAAAGAAGTACGTGCGGCAAAATATCACATCGAAGAAGTTTATACGCCATTCCCGGTTCATGGTTTAGACAAAGCCATGGGATTAAAAGGTACTCGAATTGCAATTACCGCTTTTATGTACGGCTGTGTTGGTTTGGTATTCTCCGTTTGGATGATGAATTATATGATGATCGAGCAGTGGCCGCAAGATATTGGAGGAAAACCAAGCTTTACCTTTATTCAAAATATGCCGGCATTTGTGCCTATTATGTTTGAGATGACCGTGTTCTTTGCGGCGCATTTAATGGTAATCACCTTTTATATGCGAAGCAGATTATGGCCATTTAAGGAAGCCGAAAATCCTGATCCAAGAACAACCGATGATATGTTTGTGATGGAAGTGATTGTTGATGGAAATGAGGCCGAACTGATTGCATTTCTGGAAAAAACAGGAACTGTAGAAATTAAAGTAACTGAAAAGCATTAATTAAAATGAAACACATTTTAAAAATTACGATAGCATTGGCTTTTTTATTCACACTAACATCTTGTTGGTTGGATAAAACAAAGCCGAATTACCAATATATGCCAGATATGTATAAGTCTGTTGGTTACGACACCTATTCGGTAAACCCTAATTTTAGCGATGGAAGAACTTCCCAGCCGCCTGTAGAAGGAACTATTGCCCGCGGAAAAGTACCTTACGATTATCCGGATACCACTGAAGGTTATGATACTGCACTGTTAAATCTGAAAAATCCATTGGAAGCAAATGAGGCAAATTTGACCAACGGTAAAGCAATGTATACCATCTATTGTATTTCTTGTCACGGCACTGCAGGTGCTGGTGATGGTGAATTGGTAAAAAGAGACAAGTTTTTGGGGGTTCCTAATTACAAAGACAGGCCAATTACTGAAGGTAGTATTTACCACGTAATCATGTACGGAAGAAACTTAATGGGATCTCATTCTGGTCAATTAACAGATAAAGAGCGTTGGCAAGTGACTATGTATGTGCAACAACTTAGAAACGAACTATTAAAATAACACTTTTACTAAGATAGAATTTAAAAATATGTATACCTTTTCAAGTAAATTAAAAACATTATCATTAGCATTAATGATTATTGGACTTTTAGGAGTTGGTTATGGATTTTTATCTGCACCTGCATCAGTTGATGAAGTTAAAGTGCTATTGCAAGAAAGTCATAATTCACATGGCGAAGTTGCTGCAACTGACGGTCATGCCACTGCAGAAACAGGAGATGTTGTGCAATCTGAAGACGCTCATGCCGAGCACGTGTATCATTTATTAAAAAACAAACCTTGGTCGGCGTTATACGTTGCCTTGTTTTTCTTTTTTATGATTTCATTGGGCACCTTGGCGTTTTATGCCATTCAACATGTGTCGCAAGCAGGATGGTCTATTGTATTGTTTCGTGTAATGGAAGGAATCACGGCATACTTGCCTGTAGGCGGTGTGTTATTATTTGTGTTTTTTGTGCTATCAGCCACACAGAATCATTTATTTACATGGATGGATCCGGAAGTAGTAGCAAATGACATGTTAATTCAAAATAAAGCAGGCTATTTAAATGTACCGTTCTTTTTGATCAGAGCTGCTATTTATATTCTTGGCTGGGTTTTGTATCGCAATTATGCAAGAAAATTGACCATTGCCCAAGATGCATCAACAGACTTAAGCAATTACAGAAAATTGTTTAAAAGTTCAGCGGCATTTTTGGTGTTTTTCCTGGTAACTGAATCTATGATGTCTTGGGATTGGATTATGTCTTTAGATCCGCATTGGTATAGCACATTATTTGGTTGGTATGTATTCTCAAGCTTAATTGTTTCTGCAATCACAACCATCGCACTGATTTCAATTTATTTAAAAGGCAAAGGCTATTTGGAATTTGTAAACAACAGTCATTTACATGATTTGGCTAAGTTTATGTTCGGATTCAGTATTTTTTGGGCCTATTTATGGTTTTCACAGTTTATGTTGATTTGGTATGCAAATATCCCTGAAGAAGTAACGTATTTTGTTACCAGATTCAACGATTATAAAGTGCCGTTTTTAGGAATGGTTGTTTTAAACTTTGTTTTTCCGCTCTTAATATTAATGAATAGCGACTTTAAACGCGTGCCTTGGTTTATTGTAACTGCGGGTATTATTGTATTGATTGGACATTATATAGATATTTTTGTGATGATTATGCCTGCAACAGTTGGCGATCAATGGTTTATTGGTATTTCAGAAATAAGTTCAGTATTGCTTGTTTTGGGTATTTTTATTTATGTGGTATTCAACGCAATGACAAAAGCGCCATTATTGGCAAAAGGAAGTCCGTTCATTAAAGAAAGTGAGCATTTTCATTATTAAATTCATAAAAGGCACATAGAAAAGAGTCCTGAACAAAAAATATTCAGGATTTTTTTTATATTTGGCAACTCGATAACTACTAGCTTAAAAAAATATGACAGCATTATTTTATATTTTACTCGCAATCGTAATAGGAATTGCAATTTGGCAAATAATAAGTATTTTTAATTTGAAAGGCGCCATTGCGACTGAAAAAGACAACAATACCCAAGGAATTTTATTTGCTGCTTTTGGAATATTCTTTTACGGACTTATGATATTTTCATTTTGGAAATATTCCGTAATTCTGTTACCGGAATCTGCTTCTTTTGAAGGCGCTAGGATTGATAAGTTGTATTTGGTAACAATGGGCGTTATTTTATTTGTGCAAGCAATTACGCAGTTTTTATTGTTCTATTTTGCATTTAAATACCGTGGAATTAAAGGCAGAAAAGCATTATTTTATGCGGACAGCCATAAACTGGAAATGATTTGGACCATTGTTCCTGCAGTTGTTTTAGCTGGTTTGGTGCTTTACGGACTTTCAGTTTGGAATGATGTGATGGATGCTTCTGATGC
>DATIRG010000589.1:0-2020 GCA_035470005.1 Lutibacter sp.
TTACCCGGAATAAAAGTGCAAAAAACCCAAATGGGAGGCGGAAGTCCTGTGATTAGAGGAATGGAAGCAAACCGGGTGCTGTTGGTGGTTGATGGCGTTCGTATGAACAATGCGATTTATAGAACCGGACACCTGCAAAGTTCTATTACCGTTGCACCGACTGTTTTGGAACGCACCGAAATTATTTACGGTCCTTCTTCCGTTATTTACGGCTCGGATGCTTTGGGAGGCGTTATTAATTATTTCACCAAAACACCTGAAATAAATTCGGAAAACAAGTTTGACACCTCAATTTTTTCACGCTACAGTTCTGCAAATAACGAAAAAGCAATTCATTTGGATGTAGAGGCCAGTTTCAAAAAATGGGCTTCATTTACAGCGATTTCCCATTCCGATTTTGGAGATCTTAAAATGGGTGAAAAACGTAATCACGGCTTTGATAATTGGGGAAAAATATTTCAGTATTCCAACAATACCGATTCATTTTACAACCCAATGGGCGTGGTAAATGCAAATCCGAATGTGCAAAAAAATACGGGATACAACCAACTGGACTTGCTGCAAAAATTTTATGTGCCGCTTAGCAAAAAGACCGATTTTGCGTTTAATATTCAATATTCGACCTCATCAGATATTCCGAATTTCGACAATCTAGCGGAAGTGGCCGATGGAAAACTTCGGTATGCGGAAGCCTATTATGGTCCGCAAAAAAGGTTTTTGGCTTCCTCCAGTTTGCACTTCAATCCCGGTTATTCCTGGCTTGAAAAAGGAAGCTTGATTATTGCCTTTCAACAAGTTGAAGAATCGCGTATTGAGCGAAGAATGAATAGTTTAGACCGATTTTATCGTACCGAAAACGTGGATGTTTACAGTTTAAATGGTGATTTTTCCGTTCCTTTAAATGAAGCAAAAAACAGAAATCTTACTTACGGATTTGAACTGACCCACAACGATGTAAGTTCTGAGGCCACAGGCAAAAAATTGGCGGTTAGCGGAAGCGAAATTACCGGATTTGCAAATGAATTTGTCATCCAGTCCCGTTATCCCGATGGCGGAAGTGATTATTCAAGCGCAGCTTTATACACCAATTATCGTCAAAACATTAACAGTAAATCAACGCTAAACACAGGAATCCGTTATACAACCACTTTTTTAAAGGCACTTTGGGTAGATGACACCTTCATAACCTTACCTGATATGGATATTTATTCAGACAATAAAGCAGTTTCGGCGACTGTTGGATATGTTTACAAACCGTCTGTCAATTGGCAAATTAATACGCTGGTTTCATCTGGTTTTCGTTCGCCAAACATCGATGATATTGGTAAAATTCGCTATAAAAGCGGACAGGTTACGGTGCCAAATATTTATTTAAAACCCGAATATGTGTACAATGCCGAACTTGGCTTGTTGCGTTATTTTAACAATAAAAAGTTTTTGCTAAGCGCCAACGCTTACTATATGTTGCTCCATCATTATATCGCACGCGGCGCTTTTGAGATAAACGGTCAAAATACGCTGGTTTACGATGGTGAAACCGCCACTACCATGGCGAATATTAACAATAAAAATGCGTATATCGCCGGTGGAACATTTGGTTTTCAGGGAACTCTAGCCAATCATTTTAAAACAAACGGCTCATTAACCTACACCAAAGGGGAAAGTTACGACACAAAAATGCCGCTGTCTTCCATTCCGCCGCTTTTCGGCAATTTGGAATTGAGTTATAGCCAAAACAAATTTCTCACCAGCTTGAACTACCGATTTAACGCGGCCAAAAAAGCAGGTGATTATAACTTGGAGGAAGGCATTGACAATATAGAACAGACGCCTTTTGTGAATGGAACCTATTTCGGAACGCCAAAATGGAGCACCTTAAACTTAAACACAAATTATGAGGTCTCCGACAAGGTTTCTGTCTCTTTCAGAATCGACAATATTTTTGATGTATACTACAAAGAATTCGCATCTTCCATCAGTGCGCCTGGTCGAAATTATGTGGGCAGTTTGCTGTTGAAGT
>DATIRG010000590.1:0-2022 GCA_035470005.1 Lutibacter sp.
GAACCGTTGAGGTGGTTTGGCAAAATAAAGAAAAACAAGAACAGCAATATGTGACGGATTTTATGGCGGAAAACTTAAAAGAATCTGTTGAATCATTGGATATTACCGCACCATTTACGGTACAGGCGGGAAATTTGGTGCATATAAGAACCGATATTTCAGGCAAATTGAAGTCTGCCGAGTCAATCGAAAATCTCATAAAAATCTTGCATCCGACTCCCGCAGTTTGCGGATTGCCAAAAGACGTCGCCGCTGCTTTTATTATGGAAAACGAAGGCTATCACAGGGCGTATTATTCAGGATTTTTGGGAGCGTTAAACAACAATGAAAGCACCAATTTATTTGTGAATTTACGCTGTATGCAACTGGAAAATAAGCATGTATCCTTGTATGTTGGCGGCGGAATTACAGCAGAAAGCATTCCCGAAAATGAGTGGGAGGAAACGGTGTCTAAGTCGCAGGTGATGAAAAAAGTGCTGTTTTATACGTAGCAACAACATCGTTTTGTTCAAAATGCTCTTAAAATGGTCTGTAAATAGGTTTTATGCTGGCAATTTAGGCGATAAAAACGTATATTTGTTAAATCCAATCGGAGAAAATTACAAAGAATATGGCACGAATTATTCTACTATTATTTTTAGCGCTTACAATAAATTCCTGTGACCAAAAGAAAGGCATTAGCTCCATACACCAGGAAAATTGGGAAAACAGGACCATTGACTTTGAGTTAAAAGATTCACTGACTTCGGGAAATACCTATTTTGCCATTTATTCTCAAATCTATAGCCAATCAGAGCACAGAACACAGGACCTGACAGTGACAGTAAGTATGCGAAACATCAATTTAACCGACACTGTTTATGTTTTTAAAGCAACGTATTTCGATACAAAAGGCAAAGAAATAAGGTCTTACCTTAAAAATCCTATTTTTCTTGCACCGATGGAAACTGCAGAAATTGTGATTGATGAAGTTGATAAAGAAGGCGGCACAGGCGCCAATTTCTTGTTTGACTGGAAAGTTAATAAAAAAGCCAACGAACCATTTTTTGAAGCGGTAATGATTTCAACGTCAGGCCAGCAGGGTTTGTCGTTTACAACGCAAGGCCGAAGAATTGAATAAATAAGAAGTCTTAAAAAAAAGTCATTTTTCAAGTTGCAGTTGAACACTGATTCTTCCCAAAAAAGTAAGGTTAATTCACTAAAATATGAATCTAACTTTGCTTAACTTTGCAAATTAATGTAATTGTACATGCAGGAATTTCCTAAAAATAAATTGGCGCAACTGGTTGTAAAAAGTTGTGAAAATTATTCTATAAATACCATCGTTTTATCTCCGGGCTCAAGAAATGCACCGCTGATTATTGGTTTTAACGGATCAAAAAACAGCAAAATATTGTCTGTGGTCGATGAACGCAGTGCTGCTTTTTTTGCTTTGGGAATTGCACAGCAAACCAGAAAACCTGTGGCTTTGGTCTGCACATCCGGCTCGGCCTTGCTAAATTATTATCCGGCGATTGCCGAAGCTTTTTACAGCAATATTCCTCTGGTGATCATTTCGGCCGACAGACCAGCGCATTTGATTGATGTTGGGGACGGGCAAACGATCCGTCAGGAAAATGTATTCGAAAACCACATTCTGTTCAGCGCAAACCTGGGCGGTGGAAATGACAGGGAATTGATTGAAAAAGCAATGCATACAGCAATCCATAAAAAAGGTCCGGTACATATCAACGTGCCTTTTGAGGATCCTTTGTATGAAATGACTTCTGAAAATGAAAATATTATAGAAGATGCGATTGAAAAAGTTATAGTTGAAGAAAAATCTTTGCTGAAGGAAATTCCGTTGGACGTTGATGAACTTCAAAAGTTTGCGGATGTTTGGAATGCTTCCACAAAAAAGATGGTGTTGGTGGGCGAACATTTTCCCGACGAATTGCTTCAAATCCAGTTGGAACATTTGGCAAAAGATCCATCGGTATTGGTGCTGATCGAAAATACCGCCAATGTTTCCCATTCGAAATT
>DATIRG010000591.1:0-1626 GCA_035470005.1 Lutibacter sp.
CTTGCCCGATCATTTGTTGTTTTTAAGCTAAATTTGATGTAATTTTGGTGAATGAAAATTATCATATTCTTTTTTATGCTGAATTCGATGCAAGCATCAGTTTTAGATGATGTCAGAAATCAGTTTCCTGAAATTAATTCAATCGAGGAAGCTGAACTTCATATGAAATTACTTGAAAAAGAAAAGA
This sequence comes from Lutibacter sp., assembly GCA_035470005.1. GTDB lineage: Bacteria > Bacteroidota > Bacteroidia > Flavobacteriales > Flavobacteriaceae > Lutibacter. The sequence continues at coordinate 188 of DATIRG010000591.1, forward strand.
GCCCGGAGGCAAAAGGATATTATGCTGCGATGCTTTTTATGAAAGCCAAATATGTGAAATTTCCACTTTCAAAATACAATAATTTCAAAAAGGGTAAATCGGCATTAGATCAAGTGATTCTGGAAAATAAATCGAATGTTGAATTGCGGTATTTGCGGTTTGTTTTTCAAAATGAACTGCCGGCTTTATTGAACTATGATGCCAATATTGCAGATGATTTTTCAGCGATAGCAGGCGGGATAGAAAAAAGCAATTTAACAAAGGGTTTTAAGCATAAAATATTGAAAAATATGTTGTTGGTTAAAGGCATCACTGCCAATCAAACAACCCAACTCAAATTATTATTAAACAAAATATGATTTTTTTACTCATAACAATTGGAACTTTTTTATTGATGGAATGCGTGACTTGGTTAACGCATAAATTTGTGATGCACGGTTTTTTATGGTATTTTCACGAAGACCATCACCAGCCGAGATATCAAAATTGGTTTGAAAGGAATGATGTGTTTTTTGTCATTTTTGCAATTCCCAGCATTGTGCTGTTTTATTTTGGTTTGCAAGGCGGCTTAAACTATAAATTTTTTATTGGTTTGGGAATTATGTTATACGGAATGGCTTACTTTTTGGTGCATGACGTGCTAATTCACAAGCGTTTTAAATGGTTTAACAAAACAAATAACAAGTATTTAGTTGGTTTGCGAAAAGCACATAAAGTACACCACAAACATTTAGGTAAAGAAGAAGGCGAATGTTTTGGAATGTTGTTTGTGCCTTTCAAATACTTCAAAATATAATGAGTCTTTATTTAATTTTAAATATCGCTTCCTTTATTGTCCCGTTTGCATATAGTTTTGAAAAAAAAAGAATGCATTACATAAAGTGGTGGAAATCTGTTTTTCTTTCTATTTTTATTGTTGGCATATTTTTTATTGTTTGGGATATTATTTTTACCCAGCAAGGCGTTTGGGGTTTCAACCCTGATTATCATTTGGGTTTAAATTTATTGGGTTTACCCATAGAGGAAATATTATTTTTTATATGCATACCTTATGCAAGTATTTTTACCCATTATGCCTTTCTTTATTTCTTTGAAAACACAAAATTATCTGATAAATTAACAAAATATATCAGTATTATTTTATTGGCTATTGCAATTATTGTGTTATTTTATGCATTTCCAAAAAAATACACAACCGTAACTTTCAGTATTTTTATTTTATTGATGGCATTTTCATTGTGGAAAAAAACACCAGTTTTACCGCAGTTTTTTATCACTTTTTTGATCATACTCTTTCCGTTTTTTATTGTAAATGGCATTTTAACCGGCAGTTTTATTGAAAATGAAGTTGTTTGGTATAATAATGATGAAAATTTAAACATCAGATTGTTCACCATTCCTGTTGAAGATGCTGTTTATGCCTTTAATATGTTGTATCC
>DATIRG010000592.1:0-7838 GCA_035470005.1 Lutibacter sp.
TATCGGCTACTGAAGAAAAAAGAAAAACATTGGCTGAGTTGGTGATGCGGGTTGCCGAGAAAGTGAATATTCCATTTACGGTAGGCGGCGGAATTTCCTCTGTTGAAGATGTGGAATTGCTGTTGAATTCTGGAGCCGATAAAGTTTCCATCAACTCATCCGCAGTTAAAAATCCGCAATTAATCAATGAAGTGGCAGCAAAATTTGGAAGTCAGTGCATTGTTGTCGCTATTGATGCAAAACAAATTGACGGAGAATGGATGGTACATTTGGTAGGCGGAAAAGTACCTACAACCATTAAATTGTTTGATTGGGCAAAAGAAGTGGAACAACGTGGAGCCGGTGAAATTTTATTTACCTCGATGGACCACGACGGTACAAAAAACGGATTTGCCAATGAAGCCTTGGCCAAATTGGGAACCTTGGTAAATATTCCGATTATTGCTTCGGGAGGCGCGGGAAATATGCAACATTTTGTTGATACTTTTATAGATGGAAAAGCGGATGCAGCCTTGGCCGCGAGCGTATTTCATTTCAAGGAAATTGACATTATGGATTTAAAAAGGGAACTTAAAAATAACAATATAGCAATACGGATTTAGGCGTTTTATATGCAAATTCGACTTTAAAAATACAAAAAATTATGATTTTAGATTTTAATAAAAATAGCGACGGATTGGTTCCTGCAATCATTCAAGATGCAACCACAAAAAATGTCTTGATGTTGGGGTATATGAATCAGGAAGCTTATGATAAAACAATTGAATCGAACCAAGTAACCTTTTTCAGCAGAACAAAAAAAAGGTTGTGGACAAAAGGGGAGGAAAGAGGCAATTTTTTAAACGTGGTTTCCATACAAAATGATTGCGATCAGGACACATTGTTAATTCAGGTAAATCCGGCTGGGCCAACCTGCCACAAAGGCACGGATACTTGCTGGGGAGAAAATAATGAACCAACTTTCGGTTTTTTATCAGAATTGGAGACTGTGATTAAAAATAGGCGGGAAGCAGGCAATTCGGAAAAGAGTTATGTGGCCTCATTGTTTGAAAAGGGAATCAATAAAATTGCCCAAAAAGTGGGTGAAGAAGCTATAGAAGTGGTGATTGAAGCAAAAGATAATAACGATGATTTATTTGTAAATGAAGGTGCCGATTTGCTTTTTCATTATTTAATTTTACTGCAGGCTAAAGGATTTACCTTAAAAGATATTGTGAAGGTATTGGAAAATAGACATTAAAAGTTAAAAAAGTTAAAGGTTAAAAGTTTAAAAAATAAAACTCAATACAAAAACAGTAATGAATACAATTTCAAAATCGACTTTAGATTTTTTAAAATTGCTAAAAGCCAATAACAATCGTGAGTGGTTCAATGCAAATAAATCAACATTTGAAGCGGAACAAAAAAAGGTTAAAACTTTTTATAATTCCGTCATGGAGCATTTAAAAGCAACCGACCTTATTGAAAGCGTAAAGATATTCAGGATTTATAGAGATGTGCGATTTTCAAAAAACAAGCTGCCTTTTAAATCGCATTTTGGCGGACAATTTACGCGGGCAACGAACAAATTACGAGGTGGATATTATCTGCATATTAGTCCGGGAGAAAGTTTTTTGGCTGGCGGATTTTGGGAACCAAATAAAGAAGATTTGGCGCGCATCAGAAAAGAATTTGAAACGGATGCAACTGAAATCAGAAGTATAATCGGCACAGCCAATTTTAAGAAACATTTTGGTAAATTACAAGGAGAAGCGGTGAAATCGGCACCAAGAGGTTTTGACAAAAATCATCCGAACATCGATTTAATAAAACTAAAACAATTTATTGTGTCGCGCTCATTTTCCGATGATGAAGTATTGGCGCCAAACTTTTTGACGGAAGTCACTGCTTCATTCGAGGCAATGCGACCTTATTTGGATTATATGAGCGATGTGCTGACGACCGATTTAAATGGAGAATCTTTGGTTGATTAAAGTTAAAGCTATTTAAATTTTGTGTTGAAACATTGGTTAAATAAAAAAGCTGTCCAAAATTTATTTCGGACAGCTTTTTTATTCTTAAGATTTTAAGATTACTCAACCAAAACCCAATCACCTTTATCAATTAAAGGAATTGCCTGTTTGTATTTCACCGATTTATTTTCGCCTGACATCACGTGCTTAATAGTCACTTGTTCATTTCGTCCAATTTTTCGCTCCGTGCGCACAATAGTTTCAACTATTTTTGGCTGTTGTTGAACTTGATTGGTTTGTGAACTTGTGGAAGTTCCTCCATATTCTTCCTTGCTCAATTGAACTTTTTCGCGTTTCTGTTCTCTAGCAGGCAGTACACGCGTTGCGTCTTGCGATGGCAATTCGCCTTTAAATAAGAACGACAATACTTCTTTATTTACGGTATCAAGCATTCCGTTAAACAGTTCAAAAGATTCGAATTTGTAAATTAAAAGAGGATCTTTTTGCTCATATGTTGCATTTTGAACCGATTGTTTCAACTCATCCATTTGACGTAAATGATCTTTCCAAGTATCATCAATAATGGCAAGTGTGATATTTTTTTCAAAATCGGTTACCAATTCTTTACCTTGTGTTTCATAGGCCGTTTTTAAATTGGTGACAACTTTTAATTCTTTTGTGCCATCGGTAAAAGGAACCACAATACGTTCATATTTTTCTCCGTGATTTTCATAAACATCTTTAATTACCGGAAAAGCAGCTTTGGCATTTCTTTCTAATTTTTCTTTATAATGTTTGTAAACCACATCGAAAAGTTGGTCGGTAAGTTCTTGTACCGTACCCGATTTAAATTCTTCTTCTTTGAAAGGAGCAGAGGTGGAAGAAAAACGAATCAATTCAAATTCGAAGTTCTGAAAATCATTTGATAGTTTGTTTTCTCTTATTAACAAATTGCAAGTATCATAAATCATATTTACGATATCAACCTGCAAACGATCTCCGTAAAGCGCGTGGCGACGACGTTTGTATACAACTTCTCTTTGAGAATTCATCACATCATCATATTCCAACAAACGTTTACGAACGCCAAAGTTATTTTCTTCCACTTTTCGTTGCGCACGTTCAATTGATTTTGAAATCATGGAGTGCTGGATAACTTCACCTTCCTGAAGTCCCATTCTGTCCATCATTTTAGCAATACGTTCAGAACCGAACAATCGCATTAAATTATCTTCCAACGACACATAAAACTGTGAAGAACCCGGATCTCCCTGACGACCGGCTCTACCGCGTAACTGACGGTCGACACGACGTGAATCGTGACGTTCCGTACCCACAATGGCCAAACCTCCTGCTTTTTTAACATCATCGGAAAGTTTTATATCCGTTCCACGACCAGCCATGTTGGTTGCAATGGTTACCACGCCCGAGTTACCTGCTTCAGCAACAATATCCGCTTCCCTTTTGTGCAATTTGGCGTTTAATACATTGTGTTTTATTTTTCTGATGGTCAACATTCGGCTTAACAATTCTGATATTTCAACAGAGGTTGTTCCTACCAAAACCGGACGGCCTAAATTTACCAAATTCTCAATTTCTTCAATAACGGCATTGTATTTTTCACGCTTGGTTTTAAAAACCAAATCTTCGCGATCATCACGAACCAAAGGTCTGTTGGTTGGAATTTCAATTACGTCCAATTTATAAATTTCCCAGAATTCACCCGCTTCAGTAACCGCAGTTCCTGTCATACCCGCCAGTTTACGATACATTCTAAAATAATTTTGAAGCGTCACAGTGGCGTATGTTTGCGTAGCGGCTTCAATTTTTACGTTTTCTTTTGCTTCTATGGCTTGATGCAATCCGTCGGAATAACGACGACCTTCCATAATACGGCCGGTTTGCTCGTCAACGATTTTAATTTTATCTTCCATAATTACATACTCAATATCTTTCTCAAATAAAGTATATGCTTTAAGCAATTGATTCATGGTGTGAATTCGCTCGCTTTTGATGCTGAAATCACGGTATAAAGCTTCTTTTTTGGCAGTCAAGACTTCCGGAGCATTATTTTCATCCTCAAGGTGTGCTATTTCAGTGCTTAAATCGGGTAAAATGAAGAAATTTTCATCACCATCATCACCAGATAAAAACGTGATTCCTTTGTCTGTTAATTCAATGGAATTGTTTTTTTCATCGATAACAAAATATAACTCTTCGTCAATTTTAGGCATTTCACGGTTGTTATCCTGCATATAATGATTCTCCGTTTTCTGCAAGAGTTGTTTAATGCCTTCCTGACTTAAAAATTTGATTAAAGCCTTGCTTTTTGGCAAACCTCTATAAACCCTAAGCAATAAAAATCCGCCTTCTTTGGTATCACCTTCGCTAATGAATTTTTTCGCTTCGGCTAAAACAGCGGTCAAATAATTTCTTTGGATAGAAACAATTCTGTCTACACTCGGTTTTAACTCGTTAAATTCGTGTCGGTCGGCATTTGCAGTTGCGCCGGAAATAATTAAAGGCGTACGGGCATCATCAATTAAAACAGAATCGACCTCATCCACAATGGCATAATTGGGCGGACGTTGCACCAAATCGTTTGGTGAATGCGCCATATTATCACGCAAATAATCAAAACCAAATTCGTTATTTGTGCCGTAAGTAATATCAGCGTTGTAGGCTTTTCTTCGCGCGTCTGAATTTGGGTCATGGTGATCGATACAATCTACTCTTAATCCGTGGAATTCAAAAATTGGTCCCATCCAGGCGGCATCACGTTTTGCCAAATAATCGTTTACGGTTACCAAATGAACGCCTTTTCCGGTAAGTGCATTTAAATAAACAGGCAAGGTAGAAACCAACGTTTTTCCTTCTCCTGTCATCATTTCGGCAATTTTACCTTGATGCAATACTGACCCACCAATAAGTTGCACATCATAATGAATCATATCCCAAGTTACTTCTTTTCCTTGGGCATCCCATTTATTTGCCCAAATGGCTTTGTCATTTTCAAGCACAACGTTGTCTCTTGTTGCTGAAAGTTCGCGATCAAAAGGTGTTGCCGTAACAGTAAGGAATTTATTTTGGGTAAAGCGTTTTGCAGTTTCTTTAACAACTGCAAATGCTTCGGGCATAATTTCGTTTAAAGTTTTTTCTGAAGCGTGGTATAAATCGTCTTCCAAATTATCGATTTCACCATAAATTTCTTCTTTTCTGTCGATGTTTGCATCGATGACTTCTTCTTTAAGTTTATTTATTTTTGAAGTAAATTCACTGGTGCCATCAGCTATTTTTTGCTTAAAATAAGCTGTTTTTTCTCTTAATTGGTCATTTGTCAGGTTTGTTATTTCTTTTTCGAAGGCATTAACTTTGGCAACAATTGGCTGCAGCAATGACAAATCTTTTTTGTTTTTATCCCCAACAAAAATTTTAAGAACTGAATTTATGATACTCATAATATAGGTGTCAAATTTTTTAATAATTACAAGTAAAATTACTGTAATTTAAATTGTTATTTAATAGCCGGTAAAGTTAATTTTTTTAAAGTTAAATTGTTTTAATTCTGTCTTAAATTATAATTGATTGCGCAAAAAAAAAGTCTCAATAGAGACTTTTTTATGATTCGTTATTTTTAATATTCATCTTCGTTCCAAAGATAATCTTCTTCTGAAGGGTAATCGGGCCAAATTTCGACGATAGATTCGAAATTTTCCTCCTCATCTTCAATCTCTTGAAGATTTTCCACAACTTCTAAAGGCGCTCCAGTCCTAATTGCATAATCAATCAACTCATCTTTTGTTGCTGGCCAAGGCGCATCCGCTAAATATGATGCTAATTCTAGTGTCCAATACATAACTTTTTCGTATTAAATTTTTGCAAAAATAATTTTTTTACTCAATTATGCAAGCTATTTCTCCTTTTATTTCAAAATAAAAAAGAACTTAATCTACTTTTTCAGGAATCCAAGGAATTTCTTGGGCCTGATTGTCAATTGTCAACTTCCGTGCCAGCATAAAAAGATAGTCGGAAAGTCGATTTAAATACACCAAAATTTTAGGATTTATAGTGCTTTCGTCACTTAATTGGGTGGTAATTCGCTCGGCTCTTCTGCAAATGCAACGCGCAATATGACAGAATGACACAGCGGTATGACCGCCGGGCAAAATAAAATGAGACATTGGCGGCAAGGATTCGTTCATTAGGTCAATTTCATTTTCCAAAAGGGCAACAGATTCTTCGCTTACTTTATTGATATTTAAGCGTTCTTTTCCGCTTTTTAGGATTTCTTTTTCTGGTGGCGTTGCCAACATGGACCCCAACGTAAACAATTCATTCTGAATCTTAAGCAGAATTTCCGTGGTATGCGGATCAATTTTTTGGTCACGAATCAATCCAATGTAAGAATTTAATTCATCGACAGTGCCATAGGCTTCTATCCTTAAATGATATTTTGGCACTCTTGTTCCTCCAAAAAGAGAAGTTTTTCCTTTATCTCCGGTTTTTGTATAAATTTTCATTTGTTTACATTTTATTTTTTAGCGGTAACAAATGCTGTTCGCTATGAGTCATTCCTTTGTTTATCAAAATTTGTTATGCTCGATTCATGCTGCAAATTAACTAATTTTTATGTGAATTTAATTAAACTCTGATGGTGAAATGTTGTTTTTTTTGTTCTTTTCTAAAAAACACCATTCCCCAAAAAAAAGTATTAATGGAGATGGTAACTTTTGGGTGATTTTTTATTTCCTGCCAAGCCAGTTGCATTTCTGGTGACCAATTGATGTCGTCAAAGATAAATATCGAATTATTATGGACAGTTTCCAAACATTGATTAAAATATTGAAGCGTTGGCTCATTTTGATGATTGCCATCAAAATAAATTAAATCGTACTGTTTATCTGCCAAAACAGCCGAAAGTGTCTCATTGAAATTTCCAACAATCAAATCAATATTGTTTAATTGATTGGTTTTGAATAATGCTGTCGCAACATCCGCAGTGTTTTTGCAGCCTTCTAACGTAACAATTTTAGCATCAGGGTTGCCGATACTCAAAACGGAAGTTCCCAATCCTACTGAAGTTCCTATTTCCAATATGTTTTTTGGATTCAAATAGGCAACCATCCGAAGTAAAAGTGCGGATTTTTTTTTATTTATTCCTGCTATTTTTGCAATATCAGACACTTTTCGATCGTTACTTTTAAAAACCGAAGAACCTTTGCCATAATCGGTAATTGTGATGCTGTTTTTATTTGAAAATAATGACTTTTGAATCCTGTTAAATGCTCCCATTTTGGCAGGATTTGTTTGAGTATTAAAACATTCGGTCACCAAATCATAAACAAAAGGGGAGTGCACGCCGTGCTTATTTGTTGATGCAAGTAAAAAAGCAATAAATGACCTAATTTTAAACCAAACCATGACAAGTCAATTTTAATGCGAAAATAGTTGAAAAATTATTTTAATAAGCTATTTAAAATTATATTTGTCCTAGTCTGATGAATTTTTTATGAAGAAAATTTTTTTATTCGCGGCAGTTTTAAGTCTGCTATCGTCCTGTATTTCAACGAAGAAAGTAACATCTTTTCAAGGTGAACCGATAACAAAATCGGAGATCACCAAATTAAATAGTGAACCATATCGTTTACAGGTTAATGATATTTTATACATCGACATTAAAGCCGAAAACCAAGAACTTGTGACACTTTTTAAAAACAGCGCTTCGGGCGGAGGCTGTGCGGGCGGACTTTATTTTACCGGATATACCATTGACAGTCACGGAAATATCAGAATTCCTTATATTGGTGAAGTGAATGTTTTAGGCTACACCGAAAAAGAAACCAGAGAAAAATTGGAAGTTGAATTGGGAAAGTTTTTAAAGAATCC
>DATIRG010000593.1:0-3643 GCA_035470005.1 Lutibacter sp.
GCGCTAGTGGACTTTCAGGTTACAGATCAGTTCAGGGTTGGTTACACCTATGAAATTCCGACAGGGGAGATTCGTCCTTATACCAACGGATCTCACGAGATATTGTTGATGTATGAATTTAAGTTTATGAAAAACAAACAAAAATCTCCGAGATATTTCTAACCAAATTAAAGATGAATATTATGAAAAATATAAAACTTTTATGTTTAGCTTTTGTTTTGATAAGCACATCGACATTTGGTCAGACTGCAAGACAAAAGAAAGCGGAAAGACAGTTCAATAGCTTTTCGTTTGTAAAGGCCATCGACACCTATGAAAAGCTGGTTGATACGAGCTTCAACAAATATTATGCGATGCGGCAATTGGGCGATGCTTACATTATGTTGCGCCAGCCAGAAAAAGCTTTGCCAATTTATGAGAAAGTAGTTCAGCAGCCTAACGTTCCGTCTGAATATTACTTTTACTATGCGCAAACCCTAAGAGCCAACGGGCAGTATGAAGCATCCAAAGAATGGATGAAGAAATACAGTGATGCAGGCAACCAGGAAGACACTCGGGTTAAGCGGTTCTTTGAGAATGAGGATCTGGCAAGCGGAATATTTAATGCGAGAGAAAAAAACTTCCTGAAAAAGGTAAATTTCAACAGCAAATACAACGATTTTGGCGCCGTGGTGTTAAACGATCAGGTTGTTTTCACTTCATCAAGCGATGAAGGTGTATCGGTAAAAAGACTGTACGCTTGGGACGGGCAGCCATTGTTGGATATGTACCAGGTTCCGGTTGAAGGTTCATCATCAGCAAAAAAACTGGAAGGTGATGTAAATACGATTCACCATGACGGTCCGGCAACATTTAATGCCGAGGGAACAAAAATGTACTTTTCAAGAAACAATTTTTATGACAATAAAAAAATAATCAGCAGCAAAGGCACAATGCTAATGGGTATTTACACCGCCGATTTGGTGAATGGTAAATGGACAAATGTTAAACCGTCAAATCTGAACAATGCAGATTATATTGTTTATCACCCATCATTAAGCCAGGACGGCAAAAAACTTTATTTTTCTTCAGATATGCCTGGAGGCTTCGGAGGTACGGATATTTATGTGAGTGATGTTAACGCGGATGGTTCTTTGGGCACGCCAAAAAATTTGGGCAATATCTTAAATACTGAAGGAAACGAATCATTTCCGTTCATTCATTCAGAAGAAGGGACTTTGTATTTTTCATCCGATGACCACGTTGGTGCAGGGCTTTTGGACGTATTTGCAGCGGTGAAAGACCAGAATGACAACATTGTGAACGTGATTAATTTGGGAGAGCCCATCAACAGTGAAAAAGATGATTTTGCCTATTATTTATCACCAGACGGACTTAATGGATATATTTCTTCCAACAGAGATGCAGGAATGGGGGGTGATGACATTTATGCCTTTACCAGAATCCCGCCGCTGACCTTGAAAGGACGTATTTTTGATGCCATAAACGGAGAACCTGTGGCTGGAGCAAAAGTGATTTTGGCCCGCAAAAACGGTGAGGAAATTGCCTATTTCATTACTGAAGCAGATGGAGCCTATGAACATTTGATTGAAAGGGACAAAGAATTTGTGCTGAAAGGATCCAAAGCAAAATATCAAGACGTACAAAAGGAATTCAATTCTGTTGGGCTTGAAAAAGAAAGGGAACTGATAGTTGACTTAAACATACCAATGTCTCCGATAGAAGACGTGGTTATTTTGGCCGATTTAGAAACAATCTATTTTGATTTGGACAAATCCAACATTAGGCCAGATGCTGCCGTTGAACTTGACAAAGTGGTAGCTTTAATGAACAGATATCCCGCAATGGAAATCAGGCTGGAATCTCACACCGACAGCAGGGCCGATGACAAATACAACATGAAATTGTCTGCCAGAAGAGCAAAATCTACTTATCAGTACATCGTTTCGAAAGGCATTGATGCTAAGAGAATTCCGAAGTATGAAGGATTTGGAGAAAGCCAGTTGGTCAATAAATGTTCAAACGGGGTAAAATGTACCGAAGAAGAACATCAATTAAACCGAAGAACAGAGTTCATCATCCTAAAAATGAAATAGAAACATAGGAATAGCAGTCGTAACATCTATATAACCTTGATTATACTACCGTTGTGGGGACGACAATTTCTCAAGTTATTGGTTACGGCTGCTTCTTTTATTAAATAGTCAAAACACAAACAGCGCCTTTTTGAAGCGCTGTTTGTGTTTTTTATGTTAAAGATTTTATCTACTTCAGCAATCCTGCTCTTTTTAATAAAGCAGTATTGTTCGGCTTTTTACCTCTAAAATTAACATACAATGTCATAGGTTTATCAGTACCACCTTTTGAAAGCACGTTGTTTTTAAATTTTTGTGCAGTTTCTTTATCAAAAATTCCATTTTTCAAAAAGAAAGCAAAAGCATCCGCATCCAAAACTTCTGCCCATTTGTAAGAGTAATATCCTGATGAATAACCGCCCTGAAAAATATGGGAAAACGAAGTACTCATGCAGTTTTCTTTGATATCAGGGAATAATTGGGTGTTTTTAAACGACAAGGTTTCAAATTCCTTTACATTTTTTATGTTTGAAGGGTCATTTGCATGAAAATTCATATCCAACATTCCCAAACTCAACTGACGCAGCGTTTGCATCCCTTCTAAAAAATTAGATGATTTTTTAATTTTATCAATCAATTCCATCGGAATTGGCTCATTCGTTTCAAAGTGCTTTGCAAATAAGTTCAAAGCTTCTTTTTCATAACACCAATTTTCTAACAATTGGCTTGGCAACTCCACAAAATCCCAAAATACGTTGGTGCCTGATAAACTTGGATAAGTGGTATTTGCCAACATTCCATGTAATGCATGCCCAAATTCATGAAACAAGGTAGTCACTTCATTAAAAGTTAATAATGATGGTTTGGTTTCGGTGGGTTTGGTAAAATTGCATACGATTGAAATATGTGGTCTTGAGTTTTCGCCGTCTTTTATCCACTGGCTTTTAAAGGAAGTCATCCAGGCACCGTCCCTTTTTCCTTTTCTCGGGAAAAAATCGGCATATAATATGGCGATAAAATTGCCTGAAGTGTCATTTACTTTAAAGGTTTTAACATCTTCATGGTATTTTTCGATGGTGTAAATTTCTTCAAACTCCAAATCGTATAATTTGTTGGCAACTCCAAAAACGCCATCAATCACATTTTGTAATTTGAAATAAGGTTTTAACTGTTCTTCTTCCAAATCGAAAAGCGCTTTTTTCAATTTTTCCGAATAATAAGCGCTGTCCCATTTTTGAAGTTTTTTAATACCGTCTTTTTTTGCAAAATCGGACAGTTTTTTAAACTCTTCTTCTGCGGCCGGTTTTGCTTTTATCAGAAGATCTTCCAAAAAATCATTAACGATTTTTGGATTTTCAGCCATGCGCTCTTCCAAAACGAAGTGCGAATGCGTTTTATAGCCCAATAAATTTGCTCTTTTATGTCGAAGTTTTACAATGTTTAATAAAGTTTTCTGATTGTCATTTTCATTGTTTCTGAATGCTTTTGCGCCAAAGGCAACGGCCATTTTTTTTCTTAGTTTTCTATTGTCCGCATAGGTCATAAATGGAATGTAACTCGGATAATCC
>DATIRG010000594.1:0-2152 GCA_035470005.1 Lutibacter sp.
CTGATTGACAGAAATATTGCGATCGAAAAAGTTCAGGTAAACAAATTACCTGGGCACCATTTTTAGCAGCTTTCTCAATCCATACAATTGCTTTTTTAAGATTGTTGTCTGGATCTTTAGAAAAGCCTAATTGTACTAACCCAACTTTAAATTTCTTCGGATGTTTTTTCATATTTGTTCTAATTTGTTTGTATGCAAATATAAATCCATATGGTTATAAATAAAAAAGGCACGATTACTCGTGCCTTGGAATTATTGTAGTACAGGAATCCTTTCCTGCACTTTAGTTAAAAAATCAGTCGCACGAAGGGATTCGTGCGCTACATTATTATTTCACCAGGATCATTTTCTTAGTTGAAGTAAAATTATTACCATCTTTACTAACAGCATTCATCGTGTAATAATATATTCCGCTGGAAAGGTTTGACCCTTCAAATGTTACTTCGTGAACACCACCAGATAAATCACCATTTAATAATTCTGAAACTTTCTGTCCAATTGAATTATACAAATCAATTCTAACACTTGCATCAACAGGTAACTGGAATTTAATAGTTGTTGCAGGATTAAACGGATTTGGATGATTCTGGCTTAATTGAAATTGTTTTGGTAATCCAACATCGACAAGAACTACATTTAAGTATTTAAATGTTCCATCAAAATCAGTTTGTTTAAGTCTGTAATAATATTTGCCGGCTTCAATTTCCGTATCTAAATAAATATAACTGGATATTTCAGTAGTTGTACCTTTTCCACTTACAAATCCAATTTGTGTAAAGTTTTCTTCATCTCTGCTTCGTTCAACAATAAAGCCTGAATTGTTTGTTTCAGTTGCGGTCTTCCAATTAAGTTCAACTCCAGCATCAGTTCTTTGCGCGGAGAATGAAAGTAATTCAACTGGTATTGTTTCCTCAATTGTAAAATTAACATTAGAAAGATCAAAGAAAATATTTCCAACAGCTTCTACTTTAATTCTTGCTGTTGTAGAAGGAATGTTTGGTAATGTAACAGATTCACTTCCATCGTTTGGTGTGCTTGCTAATAATACTGTTGGAAAAGTTTGTCCGCCATCTGTTGAAAGCAATATAGTTACGCTAGCACAGTTAACAGGAGCTATATTGGTATTAGTTACATTCCAGGTAACCGTTTGTGATGAGCTGCCTGCCCAGTTAACGTTTGTATTTGGTGAAGTAACTACAAAAGGTCCTGAGTTTCCATCCACGTTAAACTGCAATGCAGCATAGTTAACACCACCGCCGCCAACTTTATTATCTCGTACAGTTAGTCTGAATGTTAAAGTTCTTGCATAGGTTGGGAGAATTTCACCAATAACTGTTGTGTTATTTAATAAATTTGCAAGCCTTGGAAAATATCTTGTTGGAGATGAAGTAGGATTCCAACTTCTAAATATTGGAGCATTACCGGAAGGAGTTCCAGGAGCTCCTGCAGGACCAAGATCAAATTCTTCCCAGCAATAAACTAATGCATCACCATTTGCATCTGTAGCCGAACCGGTTAAAGAAAAGGGTGTACTTTTAGGTATATAAAATCCGCCTGTTGGCACAGTAACAACAGGAGCAGAATTACCGGTCGCAGTAATAACCGCACAACCATTTCCACTGCCAAAGTTTGTGTAAGAAACTATTTCATCGAAATTAATTGAATGAAAATATGGATCGCTAAAGTTTTGTAAATTTTGTGGCGAACAAATTCCTGCGTAAGCCATAATAGTGGATCCACTTCCCGGTTCGTAAGCTGTGGAGGCATTTCTATTACCACCACTGCATGCACCAGCACTTCCATTAAATGAATGATTACCGCTGAATTGATGCCCCATCTCGTGAGCAACATAATCTATATCAAACGGATCACCAACAGGAGCTCCAGAACCAGTAACGCCTCGGGCTTTCAATCCAGCAACGCAAATAACTCCAAGATAAGCAACTCCGCCGCCGCCTGTACTAAAAACATGTCCAAAATCATAATTTGCAGAACCAATTCTTGCATCAACAGTAGTCTGGTTTTGTACAAGCATTGCACCGCCGTCGTTATTTGTATAAGGATCGGTAGATGCATTTGTAAATATTAAAGTATCATTATTTGCAACAAGCACCATTCTAACAGCAACTTCTTTTTCATAAACTCCATTAAC
>DATIRG010000595.1:0-3875 GCA_035470005.1 Lutibacter sp.
TGTATCTTGTGTCCATGCTTGTTCAGGAAATGACCGGATTGAATGCGCAATATGTACACCATTTATGATGTCCGCCCAAAAGCCTGCAACGAATACCCGCACACCAACCGACGAAAATTTATCCAGCTTACCAATCTGACCATGAAAAACACGGAAATCTGTCCGGCCGTTTACAACATCGTTGAAGCCCTGAAAAAGAAATTGCCGCTTTAACTGTTGAACTGTTTAATTGTTGATGCGTTAAATCGTTGAACTATTAACTTTCACATTTCACCTTTTAACGAATAACATATCTGTCAGGCAGTTAACAACATCTTCGAAGCATTAAAAATGAAATTGGTGCTTTAGTGGTTTAAGTGTTTAATCGTTTAATTGTTTAACTATTTATTTGTGTAGTTGTTTTTTTGTTTAAAGGTTTAATTTTATTTTTCCTTTAAACTTTAAACTTTAAACTTTCACTTTCCCAACATTAATTCCCCCTTCGGGGGTTAGGGGGCTTTTTTTGGGGGCTAGGGGGCTTTAAATGAAGAAAGGGAAGCTATTAATACCGATCGTAACCCCTTACAATCGATATTTTAGTAGCTTCCCATTTTTTTAAGCACACAATTTCTGTGAATGCTTATGATGAGTTTAGGGGTTTTAAGAACCTCTTTATGTTTTTTGTAAAACCGTTGTGGGGACAATGATTTTATTTTTTTAATCTGAACTTTTAATTAAAACCGTTGTGGGGACAATGATCTTTGTTGATGAACTTTTAATCTAAACCGTTGTGGGGACAACTGGCAAGTGTTTAAAAATGGGCTGGTGTGGCCCGATAAAACCGTTGTGGGGACGGTCGTGATAATTTTTAGGCTACAGGCAAACGCATTTATTAGGTGTGATTGATTCTCCCGTATTGTTGATATAGTTGAAGCCCGGCATTAAGGTATTGATATAAATTCGCTTTACCTGTTCAGTGATAACTGATGTTTTGCCCAAGCTGTTGTTTACGACTTTTAAGAAAGGGGTACTGTCCGTTTGTTTTAATTGCATTGCTTTCATCTTGTTTAATTTAGGGGTTTAAAATTAACTTCCGTTTTGCGTGAGGATTGAATGTATTTTTTTTATTTTTTGATAAAAATATTGGTAAAGTAATTTCTGTTATCGGCACTGGTTTCCATAGAGATCCCGACGTGGGTGTAGTCCGGATTTTCGATAATTTTTCTGTGTCCGTCACTGTTCAACCATCCTTTTACAACACCTTCTGCAGTGCTGTAACCGTAAGCTACATTTTCACCAACCGTTTTGGCAGCGGCTTCATTCATTAAAGTTTGGGCTCTTTGTGCGAAATTGTCGTGGCTAACCTGTCCAACCTCAATCATATAATCAGTATGACCATCAGCAACGCCTGAAACAATATTTAAAGTGTTTAATGCATTTAAGCCTAAGCTTGTTCTGTGGGCGTTTACAAGGCTGACGATTTCAGATTCCATAGGGGAATAAATAACTTTAGCGTTTGCAACTTCACTGTTTTCATTGAAGTAAACTCCGTCTTCTTCTTTAGCGCAGGAAAATAATAAGGTAGTTAAAAAGAGTAATGCGAATAATTTTGGGGCATGCGTTTTCATTTTTTTTGGGGTTAGGGGGTTAGGGTATTTTTTTAATCAAATTGGGGTTGATTTATTTTTTTGGGTTTTTGGGGTTAATGTATTTTTGTTTTCGGGGTTTTGGTTTTTTATAATTTAAACTTGTGTGTTATTCTTTTCTGATGTTGTAAATGTATAACTAAAAATTTAATATGCAAGCAAATATTGTAAATAATTTACCATTTATTATAAAAAACTTACCATTTGTTTGTAAAAATCGACAAATCAGCTGATTTTAAAGGGGTTGTGAGGGTGAAATTATTTACTGTTTATTAGTTAAAAATTACCATTTGTTTATAAAATCAGACATATAATGAACTAAAAAGATGAAAAAACAGTCTTTTTGAAGTCAGTTTTGGGGATAAAAAAGCGTAAAAAATCCCAATTTGTACAAATGGCCTTTTAAAGTTGATTTTTGAGCGGTGAATAAACGGTCATTTTTTGTCAAAAATTAACGGCCTTCGATTCGCCATTCCGTCAAATTAATGGCAATCAATGAGATGAAAACAGAAGCAGGCATCAGATTGCTGGAAGCGGGTTTGCGATATTGGTGTATAAATTCCGTTAAATTCAAAAAAATAACAGGAATCCTTGTCATTGATGCGCATTCCTAAAATCTGCCTTTTTTTGAAGAAGGGTTGAAAGATTTCACTAAAATTCGGTCAAAAATTATTTGTACAACAAATATTTTGTCCTCACTTTTTTAAACACTTCAATTTCTGCTTGCCATGAATGTTGAATTTCTTTGGCAGTCATGCCGTTTTTTATCTGAATCTCCAGTTCGGTATTTCCGGCATGCGCGGTGAAGGTATTACCAAAAAACGGTTCCGTTTGAGGCGTTTTTGCATAGGCATCGAGCAGCCACGTCAGGTTAATGCTGCTGAGTCGTTTGGTGTTTTTTAAACTTACGCCATAACACAATTTCCCCAGGTGTTTTGGCGATTTTGCGCCGACGTTGGGTTGCGGCGTATAAGAAAAGTCGCTTTCAGGAAAAAAGGGCGCTCCGTATTGCTGGAACTGATTTTCAGTGCCCCTGCCGGCGTTGATGGTGGTGCCTTCAAAAAAGCCCAGACTCGGATACAAATTGATGGCCTTGTCGTTTGGCAGGTTCGGCGACGGTTTAATGGGCAGGTGGGTTTCGCTTTGGTGCGTATAGTTTTTTAGGGGAATGATGGTTAAATCACAGGCGACTTTATTGCTGAGCCATTGTTCGCCGTTGATCATTTGCGCATATTCGCCAATGGTCATCCCGTATACCAGCGGCACGGGGTGCATACCCAAAAATGTCCTGTGTTCCATTTTCAGGGTGGGCCCGTCTATATAATGTGCATTCGGGTTCGGACGATCCAGTACGATAAGCGGAATGCCATTTTCGGCACAGGCTTCCATCACATAATGCAGGGTAGATATATAGGTGTAAAATCGCACCCCAACATCCTGAATGTCAAAAACAACCATGTCAATTCCCTGCAGCTGTTCCTTGGTTGGTTTTTTATTGTTTCCGTATAAAGAAACGATGGGCAAACCCGTTTTTACGTCAAATCCGTCCGCCACCGTTTCCCCGGCATCCACATCACCCCTGAATCCGTGCTCGGGAGAAAACACCTTTGCGATGGTCACGCCCTTTGAAAGCAGGGAATCCACCAAATGCACAAATCCGTTCTTTTTAAAAACAACGCTGGTTTGATTGGTCACCAGGGCCACATTTTTGCCCGCCAATAAAGGCAGGTACTTAGCGGTATTGTTTGCGCCCACCATCATTTTATTCGAATTATGGGCATCAATGCTGTTTTCCTGCGGGTTGACAGCAATGGCCTGTTTTTTTACGGAACAGGAAATCAAACTAAAAAACAGGGTTAAAACCGATAAGAAATATGTATTTTTGAACCGCATAGAAATCATAGACCAATTGAATTACGAGTTATTTATTGCAAAACGCATCATTGCCGCAAAGCAGTACAAAAGTAGCATTTCATCGCCGATAATAAAAATCGCGATCATCGCCATTGCCATGGGGATGGTGATTATGATGGTCTCCGTAGCCACCGGCATTGGGCTTCAGCAAAAAATCAGAGAAAAATTGTCGGGCTTTAACGGCCATATACAAATCACGAATTTTGACGACAACAATTCGGAGATTACCTTAATCCCTGTTTCCAAAAAGCAGGACTTCTATCCGAACTTCACCACCATAGACGGCATTAAAAATGTGCAGGTTTTTGCCACCAAGGCAGGGATCATCAGAACAGA
>DATIRG010000596.1:0-3457 GCA_035470005.1 Lutibacter sp.
CAAACTATGAAAATCGCAAAGGATATGACGAAAAACAATATCCTTTGGGTTTGTTTACAAAAGAGTCTTAGAAAAATGAGGCGGAATATGCCCAAAAAACCATAGATACATTATCAAAAATTGCTATAGAAAATTTGTCGGAAACCGAAAATATTTCTTTGGAATTGCTAAAATTCACTTTGCAGGAAAATATCGATTTTTATGAGTTTGAAGCGTATTTAAATCCGCTTTTGTCCGATTCAGGTTTTCACACAAGCTTGCCTTATGAGGTTCGCAGTTTCTCGACACATCAGGAATTTGTCGACTATTTAAGCAAATTAAATGCCTTCCCAAATTTTGTGGAACAGCATCTGGTTTTAATGCGTGAAGGTTTGGAAAAGGGAATCTCTCAGCCTAAAATTATTTTTAATGATTTTGAAGACACTTACGACAGTCAGATTGTAGCGAATTTTGAAGACAGTTTTTATTATTCACCTTTTAAACAAATGCCTTCAAACATTTCGGTTCAACAAAAAGATTCTTTATTAACGGCTGCTAAAACAGTAATTGTGGAGAAAGTTATTCCACAGTTTAAAGTGATAAAATCATTTTTTGAAGAGGAATATTTTGTAAAAACGAGGGCTGATGGTGGCGTTTCAAACCAGAAAAACGGAACAGCTTATTATCAAAACAGGGTAAATTATTATACCACTTCAAAAATTTCTTCAGAAGAAGTTCATCAAATTGGATTGCGGGAAGTTGCCCGGATTAAAGCTGAAATGCAAAAAATTATTGAGGAAGTAAATTTTAAAGGGTCATTTGATGAATTTCTAACCTTTTTAAGAACTGACGAACAGTTTTATTCAAAAACAGGTGATGATTTGTTAAAAGAAGCAAGAAACATTGCAAAAAAAATTGATGCGCAATTGCCCAAATATTTTATCACTTTGCCACGAAAAACTTATGGTGTTAAAGCCGTTCCGGAAGTAATTGCACCAAAATACACAACCGGAAGATACAATCCACCAGGAAAAAACGGCACAGAGCCTGGTTATTATTTGGTAAATACCTTTAATTTAAAAAGCAGGCCGCTATATGTTTTACCGGCGTTAACCTTGCATGAAGCTGTTCCCGGTCATCATTTACAAATTAGTTTAAACAATGAATTGGGTGCGGGTTTCCCTAAATTTAGACGAGAATTATATCTTTCTGCTTACGGGGAAGGTTGGGGATTGTATGCTGAATTTTTAGGAAATGAATTGGGGATTTATGAAACGCCTTATGAAAATTTCGGAAAATATACCTATGAAATGTGGCGCGCTTGCCGTTTGGTGGTTGATACCGGAATTCACAGTAAAAACTGGACAAGAGAACAGGCGGTTGATTATTTAAAATCGAATACAGCGTTGTCTGTTCACGAAGTCAATACAGAAATTGATCGCTATATTTCCTGGCCCGGACAGGCACTGTCCTATAAAATTGGGGAGCTAAAAATTCGTGAACTCAGGAAAAAGGCAGAAAAAGAATTAGGGCCTAAATTTGATATTAGGGAATTTCATGAAATTGTTTTAGCAGAAGGAACGGTAACGCTTTCCATTTTAGAAAAAAGAATTCTTAACTATATTCAAAAAACAAAAAATGGCTAGAAAAACATTTTTTTGCATTGATGCGCACACTTGCGGAAATCCGGTTCGCGTTGTTGCTGGTGGCGGCCCGAATTTAATAGGCGCTGATATGAGCGAAAAGCGTCAGCATTTCTTGAAAGAATTCGACTGGATTCGCAAAGGATTGATGTTTGAGCCGCGCGGACACGATATGATGAGCGGTAGCATTTTATTTCCGCCGCATCTAGCCGAGAATGATTTTTCGATTTTATTTATAGAAACTTCCGGCTGCTTGCCTATGTGCGGCCACGGAACTATTGGCACGGTAACCATTGCCATTGAAGAAGGTTTGATCACACCTAAAATTCCTGGGAAAATAAGGATGGAAGCACCAGCAGGTTTGGTTCAAATTGAATACCAAAAAACCGGAAAAAAAGTGGATTGGGTGAAATTGATCAATGTAAAATCGTATTTGGCCGCGGAAGGATTAACAGTTGATTGTCCGGAATTGGGCGAACTTACTTTTGATGTGGCTTATGGCGGAAATTACTACGCCATTGTTGATCCGCAGGAAAACTTTAGTGGTATTCATAATTTCACGGCGAGTAAATTAATACAATATTCACAAGTGTTGAGAACGCGCATCAATGAAAAATATCCCAATTTATTTGTGCATCCCGAAAATGAAACCATCAGAGATGTGAGCCATATGTTGTGGACCGGAAATCCTATCGATCCGACTTCTTCTGGCAGAAATGCTGTTTTTTATGGAGACAAAGCCATTGATCGCTCACCTTGCGGGACCGGAACATCGGCGCGTATGGCGCAATTGCATGCAAAAGGAACATTAAAATTGGGCGAAGAATTTATCCATGAAAGTTATATTGGCTCAAAATTTATCGGTAAAATTGTGAAAGAAACCAGCTTAAACGGAATAAAAGCGATTGTGCCAAGCATTCAGGGCTGGGCAAAAATTTACGGATACAACACCATCATTATCGATGATGAAGATGATCCGTATGCACACGGATTTCAGGTGTTATAATATAAAAAATAAGAGCTAATAACAAAATTTATCATCTTAATTAAGGTTGAAATTTAATATAAAACGATTATGAAAACATTTTATGGTTTATCTATTATCACATTATTATTGATAATACCAATGCAAATTCACGCGCAAAAATTATCTCAAGAGGATTACAAAAGGGCTGTAAGTTTTATGTATGATAATTATAATAACAAAACAGCTTTTAATCTTGACACAAAAGTTAATTGGTTTAAAGATAATTCTGGAATTTGGTTTGTTGACTATAGTAAAGAAGGAGAAACATATAAAACAGTTTCATTTATAAATAATAAAGTTGAAGTACTATTTAATCACATAAAATTAGCTAATGAATTAAATAAGCTTCTTGAAGAAAAAGTAACGTCAAACAATCTTTCTTTAAACAATATTGAAAGAACTAAAAGCGGGAATCTTATTATTAATGTAAAAGACAAAAGGTATATTTATAATACAAAAAAGAATATGCTTGAAATTTCAGAAGAAGAAAAAAAAGAAGAAGTCAAACCTTTTGAAAGTAAATCCCCAGATGGAAAATGGATAGCCTATTCAAAAGATTATAATTTGTTTATTAAATCTACTGAAACCAATGAAGAGCATCAATTAAGTTTTGATGGAAAAAAGAATTATGAATATGCGAGTTTTTATGGCTGGTATGATAAAATGGAGGGAGAAAATGGAGAACGTCCAAAAAACTTTTCTGTAGATTGGTCTAAAGATTCAAAATGGATTTCAACAAACGTTGTTGATTTACGCAACGCTGAAAAAATGTATCTTTTGGATTGGAGCATAGACTCATTATACAGAC